>JAIRRF010000030.1 GCA_031256115.1 Treponema sp. | reverse complement strand
GTTCCCGCCCGCATCCTTTTTTTCTTCTGTAAGAAGCTGTTCCTGCATGGCTCCTTCCGCAACCACAATAACCGCATGATTCCGTTTCACAACACGCTGTTCCAGGTGGTGAAGGAAACCGTTATAACCTTCCAGGTTAAAGGGCACTTCCCGGATACGGCAAAAATTTACCTCATGGCTGGCCAGGGCTGTGTGAGCCGCAATGTAACCTGATTCACGCCCCATTACTTTGACAAGCCCGATGCCGTTTATGGCGGAACTGGCTTCCATGTGCGCTGCCGCCACAACTTCCACAGCTTTATCCACAGCGGTGTCAAAGCCGAAGGACTTCTGGATCAACGCAAAATCGTTGTCCACGGTTTTGGGAATTCCAACAAGGGCGATTTTCAGTTTTCGTTTATCGATTTCGTCGGCTATGTCCAGGGTGCCGTGCTGGGTCCCGTCTCCACCAATCGTGAAAAGCACATTCAAATTTAGCTGTTCCATGGCATCGACAATCTTTGTTACTTCCCTGCCGCCTCCCCTGGCGCTTCCGAGGTAAGTACCGCCCAGCTTATGGATGTCATCAACCACATCCGGGTTCAGGGGTTTGACACCATACTGATATTCAGGCAGAAACCCTTTATAGCCGTATTGAATACCGGAAATCCTGCGTACCCCGTAACGATGCCAGAGACAACGCGTAATAGACCGGATTACATCATTAAGGCCGGGGCAAAGCCCCCCGCAAGTTACTATTCCCGCATGCACATTGGCAGGGGAAAAATAGAGCATCTCCCTTGGCCCCGCGCATTCCAGCACCTGGTTTTTCTTGATTGGCTGCTGTGCGCCGGGCTTGATATCCGTGTCATAAACTATGTATTCGTTATCTGTCACATAATTGGCAATTCCGTCCCCTTTAGTGGTAGACATGGCTAAAGGTGACTTGATATTGCGTTTCCCAAGTTCCTCTATGGTAAAATCGAAATTCTGGCTCATGGATTTCCCCCTGTTTTTCGGTCTTTAATTGGCTGTTGTTAATAATTATAGCATAATTCTTTACTGTAGCAAGGCTACAGTTTCAAAAAAACTCCGGTTAAGCCGGCGGCAAGGATATAGATAATAGGGTGTTTTTTGAATTTAAACACGAGAAAGAAGATAATGCCAAAGATCATGGTTTCTTTCCATCGAAGATACTCGTACCACTGCTGTCCCATTGGATCCCAGAGGGAAAGGGAGATAGCTCCAAAGCCGGCCGCCGAAAGCAGCCCTGCTGCTGCGGGGCGGAATCCCGCGAAGAGGCTCTTCACCACTGAGTTTTCCTTAAATGCTTTCAGCATCCTGGCCACAATAATGATGATTATAATCGAAGGGGCAATAAGTCCTAAAGCCGCCGCATAGCCTCCGGAGATCCCTGTATAGCGGAAGCCAGTATAACTTGAAAGATTCGCGCCGACAGCACCCGGCAAAGACTGGGCCACGGCAAGCATGTTTCCAATCATTTCCCGGGTCAGCCAGGGCTCTCCGGTACTGGAGCTTGCGTTATCGGCAAGTTCAAAAATAAAGGGAAGGGTAGCGAGTCCTCCACCTATGGAAAAGAGGCCTATCTTAAAAAAAATTGCGAAGAGGTAAATAAGATTCATGACCGAAGCTCCGGCTTTTGCCTGTACACAATAAGACCTACAAGACCGGAGACAAGCACGAGAAATACCGGAGATTTAACAAAAGCAGGAATCATCGTGAATGGTTCTACACCTTTGGGCAAAACTGAAATTGCAAAGACGGAAAAATAAACAATTATCCCTTTGATATCTTTGAAAACTCCCTTTATCAGCTTAAGTACCGTATCCAGGATCAGAGCGCCAACGGCAATGCGTATTCCCGCGAATGCGTGCTTAACTATTACCATTTCCGCAAAATTGCTGATTAAGATTGCAGCCCCCAGGATGAGGGTTACGCCGGGGAGAACAAAACCCAGCGTAGCGAGAATACCGCCAAGGTGGCCTTTTTGTTTATAACCCACAAAAGTGGAAAGATTCACCCCGATGAGCCCAGGCGTAATCTGGGCGATGGTATAGTAATCCATCACCTCATCCATGGTGACCCAGCCCCTTTTTTTAATGAGTTCCCGGTCAACCAAAGGAATGACTGCGTAACCGCCACCGAAAGCTAAACATCCGATTTCCAGGAAAGCCAGGAAAATCTCAAGGTATTCTTTCATTTAACCTGATTATTTCCACTCGGTTCGTCAATGATGAGATGCAATTCTTTTAATTGTTCCGGGCCCACCGTGTTTGGACAGTCGTCCATAAGGCCTTCTGCAAAGGAATTTTTCGGGAACGCAATAACTTCTTTTATTGATGTCTGGCCTGCCATAATCATTACCAGCCGGTCAATGCCGGGAGCAATGCCGCCGTGGGGCGGTGCGCCGTATTTGAAAGCTTCGGTAAGAAAACCGAATTTGGCTTCGGCTTCGGCGGGATCATAGCCTACTATGTTAAAGATTCTTTTCTGCAATTCAGGATCGTGGATTCGTATTGAGCCTGAAGCAAGCTCGAAGCCGTTAAACACAAGATCGTAAAGATCTCCCTTCACCGCGCCGGGATCTGTCTCAAGGGTCGCGTGGTACTGCTCTTGCGGATAACTGAACATATGGTGAGCCGCTTCCCATTGGTTTTTCTCCTCGTTGAATTCGAAGAGGGGCAAGTCCAGAATCCAGACAAACTCAAACTTCGCAGGGTCGCAAAGGCCGAGATCGCGGCCCAGTTTGGAACGCACCGCGCCAAGCGCCGTATTTGCAATTCTTCGCTTGCTGTCAGCTACTATAAGAATAAGGTCACCAGGTTTGGCTCCGAGACCACTGATAATAACCGCAGCCTGTGAGCTGAAGAATTTTGACACCCCGCCTTCCGGAACGCCGGTTTGTCCTACCTTCATCCATGCCATGCCCCTGGCTTTGTAGATTTTTGCCTGGGCTTCAAGCTCTTCAATCTGCTTCCTGGAATATTCGATCGTCTTATCACCGATTTTACCTGGAACTACCAGGACTTTGACGCCGCCTCCGGGTGTTGCTAATGCATCCTTAAAAGCCTGGAACTCTCCGGCGGCGACCCAGGGAGAAAAATCCTTTAACTGCATGTCGAAACGGAGATCGGGCTTATCAGTGCCGTAGGTTTCCATTGCCTCTTCATAAGAGAGTCGCTTAAATTTGGGCGGAAGTTCGCAGTTTACGGTTTTTCTGAAAACATGCCCAAAGAGACCTTCTATCAGGGAAAGCACATCCTCGCGGCTCACAAAGGACATCTCAATATCAAGCTGGGTGAACTCAGGCTGCCTGTCACCCCGGGCGTCTTCATCCCGGTAGCAGCGGGCAATCTGGAAGTATTTATCGAAGCCCGACACCATCAGTATCTGTTTGTAAATTTGCGGCGATTGGGGTAAGGCGTAGAATTTGCCTGGGTAAAGCCGGGAAGGAACAAGGTAATCCCTGGCGCCTTCGGGAGTTGAACGAATGAAGGTAGGGGTTTCTATTTCATAAAACCCCTTGTCAGTCATGTACTCCCTTATCGCGAATACAACATCGTTACGCAGTTTTATCCGCTTCTGCATGGCTGCGGAACGAAGATCCAGATAGCGGTACTTTAAACGCAGTTCTTCTCTGGCGCTTGTTTCATCTTCTATCTGAAAGGGAAGCTCTTTGGAACGGTTTAGAATAAGTATCTTTTCCACCGCTACTTCTATTTCGCCTGTCGGCATTTCAGGGTTGACCATGGTATCAGGTCTAGGCCGGACTTTACCTTCCACGGCAAGACAGAATTCGTTCCGCAGCTCCGCAGTGACTTGCACCAGTTCAGCCGGAATCGTCCCTTGAGGAAAGACCTCCGGGTCTACCACTGTTTGGGTGATCCCGTACCGGTCCCGAAGATTGATGAATGAAATCCCCCCGTGATCCCGCTTGCGGTTTACCCAACCGTTAAGTATAACCTTTTTCCCCAGATCGGCCTTTCTTAGATCGCCGCAATTAACTGTACGTCTCATCTCTTCCATAGGTTGATAGTAATGAGGAATTAATAATTAGAAAAGAGGTTTTTATTTTTGCGGATTTTAATCCGCACGATCCCGAAGTTTGAGCCAATAACGGACCGAATATGGTTTGAATGATTCCCTGTGAAGAACTCTGGAAAAACCTTCTGTGCATGAAGGAAGGTCCAATAAAACCTGGTCAATTTCCTCCGGGTCAAGACTTTCCAGCAACCTGGTAAGAAGGGCCTCGCCGATGCCAAGTCCCCGAAATTCGGCTTTGACTTCCAGGTTTTGTATGAATAGCACTGTGTCTTTTTTTGTTCCGGAAATATAACCGGCAAATTGACTTTCTCCAAATTCAGCAGTCATGGCTATCTCAAATGATGAACCGGGAATGTTCCGCAAAACATGGACTTCGTTTGCGATCGCATCGGTTGAAAGACCTGTACGAGCCAGGGTACTTTTAAATTCCTCAATGCACAGACGGTGCAACTCTTCAGCCTGGGTAAAGTCTTCTTTTTGAAAAGGTCGAAAGCAAAAATCTTCCAATACAAGGTCTTCGGTATCTTCCGGTTCGATTCCTATTTTTTCCAGCCCCCATTCCTCCCTTAAGCCGTTGTACCATCTGATTATCTCCCGCCTCATTTCTTTTTCTTTGTAGACAAACCAAAGCTTCTCAGTTTCCGGATAGCGGGCTAGGGTGTTTTTAAAAGCTCGGAAAACTCCTTTCCCCTGACCAAGAGCCGAACTCAGTTCCTCCCGCACCATGGGGTTCCGCAAGCCCGCGGCAAAACGCTCCATGAGCCTGAAACCGCTCGCGGAATCCCATTCTGGAAGGGAGATATAGCGGGTACCATCATCATCATCCAGCTCATCATTCGAAAAACCCTGGTCCCCAATTCCACCAGCAACAACCCCTTCTACGGTGTCCATCATGAATTCCCCTTCCTGGTCCTCCATGGAAAAAAGAATATCATCAATGAGTGCTTCGGATAGTTCAAACCGCATGGTGTAATATTATCACACATATTGTATAACTGTATATTCCTGTTTTTGTTAATACTTTCTTCCAATGTAAAATACATAGCCATAATAATCCTTATAATCATGATACATTTTTTCCTCATGGCGACAACCTTCGATAAATTCTTCGACGGTTTCATTGCCGGTATATTTTTCCAGAAATTTTTCCTGAACAGAAATTTGTGGTATAAAATAATTATCGATCCAGCAATTTTCCGGCAAGGTGAATGTTGCGACTGGAATATAACCGGTTTTTTGCATTGTACTTACATTACTGGAAATTGTTGTTATTCCCGGATAATGATGTACCCAATAGTTCTCAATTTCTTCAGGGCGTTTTTCCGTAAACCATGATGCTTCTGTTACCGCTATGTAGCCGTCTTTTTTCAAAAATTTTCGCCATTCATTTAGTCCACGTTCAAAACCAATATTATATATTGCCCCTTCACACCAAATAAGGTCAAATTCCTCTTCCTGAAAGGAAAGATTTTCCATTAACCCGGCATAACCCTTTACTTTTTCTGAAAGATTAAGTTTATTGGCATTATTGTTTAGGATTTCTATGAATTCCGGAAAAAAGTCTATTCCAATAATATTTCCGGTAATATTTTGAGCAAGTACCATTGTTTGACCGCCGGTTCCGCATCCAATATCTGCAATTTTTGATTTTTGCGTTAGATTATCAATAAAGCCCAATGCCTTAATTGTCATTTCAGGACTACCAGGTCCTTGTCGCTTCATATCTGAGTAATACTCACAGATTAATTCTTTATCGAATTCGTTAATTGTTTTTTCGTTTTCCATAATTAATCCTTTAGGGTTTTGATAATGAAAATGGAACCAATACATAAAGCTGCAAATTCCATGCTTCCCACCATGTAATGACTTAACCAAGTGGTTTGGAATGCCATACCCTGTATTATTCCAACAATAATCAATGGAATCAACCATTTCTTTTTTTGTCTGATTATTATATCAATTATTATTCCAATGTATATTAATACTGATGCAAAATAATTATGCATAATGATGAATTCCGTAAAATAAGAGCTAAATGTTGCCAAAGCCAAAAATCCTATTCCTACAAACCATTTATTATAAAGAAGCCAACAACCCATTACCAATAAAAAGAAAGTATAAAAATATACTCTGTTTAGATCCATTCCCATTATTGAAGAATATGTTGTTTTACCATGTAATAAAGCATCCAAAAATCCCGTAATAATATATCCAAACAATAAAACACCTGTTACTATCTTTTTCATGAAATTTTCTGCCGTGAATTGCTTTGTACCAGTCTTTTCTTTGTTAAAGTGCAGTATTTTTTTTCAATGTCCATGCCAATAAACGATCTGTTGCCAAGACATCTACAAGCAACCCCTGTTGTTCCGCTGCCACAAAATGGGTCAAGTACAATATCATTTTCATTTGTTGATGCAAGTATTATACGTTTTAAAAGATCCAATGGTTTTTGTGTTGGATGTTTTCCATATTCTTTTTCACTGTTCTTTGGAGTTCCTATTGACCAGACCGATCTCATTTGCGCATTTTCTTTTTTTAATTTATCTTCCGGAAATACCCCACTCTTCATTTCTTCATAATTGAATGTATGTTTTGCTTTTTTGTCTTTGCGGGCCCAAATAAGAGTTTCGTGTGAAGCGGTAAAAAATCGACAGCTTAAATTAGGAGAAGCATTTGGTTTTAGCCATGTAATATCATTTAAAATATGAAACAAATTTTTTTGTAAAAAATAGCCGCACTGATAAATACTGTGATAAGTACCTGAAATCCATATCGTTCCTTCGGGTTTTAAAATATGACGGCATGCGGAAATCCATTCATCGTGAAAAGCTGTATCATTTTTAAAGCCATTACTCTTATCCCATTCCCCCTTATTGACATTTACCATTTTTCCGTTTTGACATGTAATACCATCATTTGATAACAAATATGGCGGATCAGCAAAAATCATGTCTATGGAATTTTCCGGAATGGAATGTAATATTTCCAGACAATTTGCATTAAAGATTATTTCATTATCAGATATATAAAATGGAGTAAATTCTTCCGGAAATTCTAAAAGAAATTCCAAAAAATTATTTTTTTGTTTGAGTGTCTTGTCAATTGAAGTAAGAT
>JAIRRF010000018.1 GCA_031256115.1 Treponema sp. | reverse complement strand
ACACCATTACCTACAAAGACAAAAAAGTATGGATAAACAAAGATCAGTATTTTGAAGCAGTCCCACCGGAAACATGGAACTTTTACATCGGCGGCTATCAACCCATGCGGAAATGGCTCAAAGACCGCAAAGGCCGGACGCTCAGTTTTGATGAGATTCAGCATTACCAGAAAATTGTCCATGCACTATATTTGACAGCGGATATTCAGAGAAGGATTGATTTGGTGTTATTAAAGGAAACATGAGAGACAGGAGAATAAAAGCGGAAGATATATGGAGTATATTACATGAATCATCGTTTTTATTTTTTCATGTTAATGATACTTGCCATATGCAGAAACATTCCTTTTGCGGATGCACAGCAAAGCCTGACAGATTTTGTTTTATCCGGTGTTCTGGACTCTACCGTAAATTATACCGCCGGGGCGGGGGATTCCCCGGCTCATTCCTGGGGTATAGAGGAATACGCCAACCTCCGGCTCCGGGCAAGAACCGGGGAAAGGACTGTTTTTTACGCGGCCTTTAACCTTATAGCCCTGTCGGGAAATTACCTCGAAAATGCCATAAAGCCGGGAAACCCCAACCTAGTAAATAATATCGGTACTACCCCATTATATTATGGTCAGAACTACGCCGGTGCTATGGAACTGGAGCGTCTATATTTCCGGATAAACGGCGATCTCTTTGATGCAGAAGCGGGGCTTCTCCGGATGAATTTCGGCTACGGTCAGGTCTGGGGATCTTCGGATTTTCTCAACCCCCGGAACCCCCTTTCCCATAATGCCAGGCCCAGGGGTGTGTTGGGTACAAATTTTTCTTTTTATCCTTTGGATTCCCTTAAAATCCTGGCCTTTGTGGCCGGTCCGGGGGAGCCGCTTTCATCCGATGGCGGCGGCTTTATTTCGGGTCTTTCCCTGGATCAACATTGGGACAGGGCAAGCCTTCAGTTCCTTTATGCCTATGAAACTCCTAAGAGTAACGAAACTCTTCAAAGTTTTAACACCCCTCCCCCCCCGGCTGATACATTTACAGATTCACCCTGGGGTCTTCACCGATTTGGACTATCCCTTAAGGCAGATCTGGAACTAGGTTTTACCGTCGATGCCCTCTATACCCTTAATCCCGATAAACTTGACGGAATTGAGGGCCTTTCTCTGGGTACTGGGTTTGATTATAACTTTATTGGTGGTGATCTCTATATTCTGTTTGAATACCTTTTTAACGGCCTCTTGTCGGTAACATCCCCGGCGGATGGCGGCATTTGGATGAATCATCATTACCTTTCCGGAAGCGCCGCGTACCGGTTCAACGACCACAGTTCCATTACATTATCAACAATTTTTTGTTTTAACGACCTCTCTTTTACACCCTTTGCAAGACTGGAATACGAGGTTTTTCAGGGCTTTACCCTTAACCTTTCGGCGTTCGTCCGCCTGGATCAATACACATTGAGGAGGGGGAAAAAGGGGGAGCTGGGACCTATTCCCCCGGGATTTGACGGGCAAGGAAATCCGGTAAACGAAGGTTCCAGGGTCAGCATAAATGCCGGGGCAAGGTTGCGGTTCTAGGAATTTGTCGGACTTCCCAGAGTTTTACTATTGCAAAAACAGATGTATTGGGTGTAAAATAAAATGATAAAAAAAACCGGAGGGTTTTATGGCAGATATTGTATACGTCGATCAGGAAGACGGAAAAAAAAGGGTCATGAACAATGCCAAGCTCTATGCCAAACTCCTTGGCAAATTCCGGAATGAAACCAATTTTGATTTACTTTTTGACGCCCTCGAAGGGGGTAACCTGGAAGAAGCCCAGGGCCAGGCCCATACCATCAAGGGTATAACCGCCAACCTTTCCATCAAAGATCTGAATCAAAAAATAGTGGAACTGGAAGCCCAAATAAAGGCCGGATCGGTAGATCCCAAGATCATAGAAGCAGTGAGGGAATCCATTGCCGCTACCATGCCGGAAGTTGATAAGGTAGTTGCAGAAAATGCTTGATTCGAATAAAGCGCCCGCAGTTCTTGTGGTTGATGATATTGATATGAACCGCATGATTTTGGAAGAAATTCTCAAGGATGAATATACCATCCTGACCGCAGAAAACGGAAAAGAAGCCCTGGAAGTATTAAAATCACCGGTGCAGCCCAAAATCATCCTGCTGGATGTACTTATGCCCGAAATGTCAGGCCCCGAGATGTTTGAATTCATGAAGAAAGATAAAAATTTAAAACGGATACCCGTTATTTTTATTACCGCCGAAGAAGGTTCGGAAAGTGAACTATTGGCCGCCGGGGCGGTTGATTTTATCAGCAAACCCTTTAAAGAAGATATAGTAAGACTCCGGGTAAGAAACCAGATTGAACTAAAAAACTACAGTGACAGCCTTGAATTAATGGTGGCGGAAAAAACCGCCGAGGCAACCAAAACCCTGGACAGCGCCCTTCAGGGACTTGCAAACGTTATTGAACACCGGGATCTGGAGTCCGGCGAGCATGTTAAACGGACCCAGTTGTATGTGTGGGCACTGACAGGATACCTAATCCGCACCGGTTCGGAATATGCAGAGGCCTTACTGAAACAGGAACCGGACAGCATTATGAAGGCCATGGCCCTGCATGACGTTGGAAAAATCGCCATTCCTGACCGTATTCTTCTTAAACCGGGCAAGCTTGATCCTGATGAATATGACGTTATGAAGACCCATACTATCCGGGGCAGAGAGATTATCGGAGAATTGGGGGATGTGAACACATCCCTGTACTTAAAACACTGCGAAGATATCTGTTACGGCCACCATGAACGCTGGGACGGCAAGGGTTATCCCCGGGGTCTTGCCGGATCGGATATACCCCTTCCGGCCCGTCTTGCGGC
>JAIRRF010000100.1 GCA_031256115.1 Treponema sp. | reverse complement strand
GTCCAGGCGGAGCTATGGAAGGAATGGAAGAAGCAATTAAAGCTGGTAAAATCCGTTTCCCGGCTTTTTCCAGCCACAATATTCCCATTGCTATTGAATTAATGAAAAGCGGCCGCTTTGATGCGGTTCAGCTTCCTTTTAATTGTATCAACCACGAGGCAAAAGATACAGCGATACCCCTAGCTAAAGAACTCGATATGGGGTTTATTGCCATGAAACCCATGGGAGGCGGTCTTCTGGATAATGCTGAGCTTTCATTCAGGTATCTTTTACAGTTTGACCACATAATTCCCGATCCGGGAATAGAAAGAATTGAAGAAATCAGGGAAATCGCCGCCATTGTGGAAAGAAATCCTTCCTTAACAGACAAGGACCAACGGGAAATTGAAAAGCTCCGCATGGAATTCGGTTCTTCCTGGTGTCACCGATGTGATTATTGCCTGCCTTGTCCCCAGGATATCAGAATCAGTGGGGTTATTACCGCCAGGAGCAACCTTAAACGTTTTTCACGGGACAAGGCTAAAGCTTTATTTGAGTCTGCCGTAGAAAAAGGCAGGACCTGTATTCAATGCGGGGAATGTGTAAAACGATGCCCCTATCACCTGGAAATCCCCAGCTTGATAAAAGAAAGCATTGATTACTGGGACAAAACTATAGCAAAGTAAGGATGTTTTATTATGATACCCCGAAACCCCAGGTTAGCCGCCCTTAAAGCGGGCTACCTTTTTCCAGAAATTGCCAAACGAAGACGCGAGTTTGCCGCAGCCCATCCGGAGGATCCCAGGAGGCCGGAAACCAGAATTATCAGTCTGGGGGTGGGGAATACCACCGAACCAATATTGCCCTGCATAACCGAAGGGCTTGCCGAGGGAGCAGGAAAACTTGGCACGGCAGAAGGCTATTCGGGTTATCAGGATGAGGGGCTTCCGGAGCTGCGGAAAAGAATTGCCGATGTGTTTTACCGCGGTGCATTTTCTATTGACGAGATTTTTATTTCGGATGGGGCCAAATGTGATATAGGCCGGCTCCAACTGCTCTTTGGTCCCGGTACTCCGGCGGTGATCCAGGATCCTTCCTATCCGGTTTATGTGGATGGGTCGGTCCTGATTGGAGCAGCAGGAGCCTGGGCAGGAACAGGCTATACGGGCATATGCTACCTTCCCTGCACAGCGGAAAACAATTACTTTCCCGATCTTTCCCTGGTTCCGGAAAATGCTCTTATTTATTTTTGTTCCCCCAACAATCCTACCGGAGCCGTTGCAAGCCGGGAGCAACTGGGTACTCTGGTAAACATTGCCAGGCAGAGGGGCTGCATTATAGTTTTTGACGCGGCCTATTCGGAATACATCCGTAATCCGGCCCTGCCAAAAACAATCTACGAAATACCCGGAGCCGGGGAATGTGCCATAGAGGTGAATTCATTTTCCAAGCCTGCCGGTTTTACAGGAGTCAGGCTGGGCTGGACTGTGGTTCCCAAAGAACTGCGGTATGAGGGAGGAGAAAGTATTAACACCGACTGGTCCCGCATTGCAAGTACGATCTTTAACGGCGCTTCCAACATAGCCCAGGCCGGGGGGCTTGCAGCGTTAAGCGAAGAGGGCCTGAAAGAAATACGCCGGTACTGCGACTTCTACCTGCGAAATGCCGCCCTGATTCGCGGGGCTTTGCAGAAACGGGGAATATCCTGCGTAGGGGGAGATAATTCACCATATATTTGGGCTCATTTTCCCGGCAGAGACAGTTGGGATATATTTACTGAAATCCTGGAAAAGTGCAGGCTTGTTAGCACCCCCGGATCCGGCTTCGGACCATCCGGTCAGTCCTTTATCCGCTTTTCCGCCTTTGGCCGGCTCTCCGATGTGGAAGAAGCCTGTCGGCGTCTTTCGGCATTCAGGATGACTACAAATTAATTTCCCGTTATAGTAAAGTCATGCCCGAGCCATTGTATTTAATCGATGCATACGGCCTTATTTACCGTTCTTACTTTGCCTTTTTATCCCGGCCTCTGCGGAATTCCCGGGGGCAGAATGTGTCCGCCCTCTTTGGTTTTGCCCGGACCCTCATAACGTTGATCGATGAAGGGGCTCCGACCCTTATGGATGGCGGGATAAGGGCCCAAAAGCCCCTCAGGCTGGCGGCGGCTTTTGATCCAAGAGAACCTACATTTCGGCATAAAATGTATGCGGAATATAAGGCTACGAGGCAAAAAGCCCCCGAAGATCTTCATTCCCAGGTACCTTTGGTGGAGGAAGTCCTGGCCGCCCTGGGTGTTTCCGTAATCCGGGTAGAAGGTTATGAAGCAGACGATATTATTGCCACCCTGGCCCATGCCTGTAAAACCGAAGGACGGGATTGTTATGTTCTTTCCTCCGACAAGGATCTTCTTCAATTGGTAGGAACCGGTCCCGGCGCGGTTTATCAACTGCGGCCACAAAAGACTGGGAGTGAAGCCCCGCCAGGCACGGCTTTGCCTTATTGCCTTACCGGGTGGGAAGAAGTCAAGGCCGAATGGGGGGTGCCGCCGGAAAAAATGCTGGATCTGCTTTCTCTAATCGGAGACAATTCCGACAATGTGCCCGGTGTTAAGGGAGTGGGGGAGAAAACAGCCATTAAATTGATGACTCGCTACGGCTCCCTGGAAGAAATCTATAAAAACCTGGCCGGTATTGAAGGGTCATTGGGGAAGAAACTTGCGGAAGGAAAGGAAAGCGCCTACTTTGCCAAAAAACTAATTGCCCTGGAAACCAAGGTTCCTTTGCCCTTTAAAAACATTGATGAATTATCAATAGAGAAAATAAACCGGTCTGCCGCGGCTATTGTACTTATGCGGGAAGGAATTCAACAAAGCGCCCGCCAGCTTGATCCCAATGTAAAGCAAATGGAAAAGGTTGCCAGTGCTGCACCCGGAGATACCGGGCCGGATTTCTCCGTGGATTCAGCAGCGGATCCCGCGCTGTCCCCGGATTCTTCCTTATCGGGCGAAGGAAATTACCGGATCATCCTGGATGAAAAAGAACTGGCGTCTTTACTGCAAAGGGCCCAAAAACAGGGGCTTTTGGCTCTTGACTTTGAGACCGATTCCCTGGACGCGTGGAATGCCCGGCCCATAGGAATCTCTCTGGCCCTGAAACCCAAAGAAGCGTATTATGTGCCGGTGGCGGCCCACAAGGATCCCGCCTATAACGGAGCCGCTCCGTTCGTTGATCCCGGCAAGCTACGCTCACTTCTTGCCCCCTTACTTTCGGACCATAAAATGATTGTGGCGGCCCACAATGCCAAATACGATTATAAGGTAAGCCGGGGCTGGGGCATGGAACGCTGGAATTGCCGTATCTGGGACACTATGGTTGCCGCCTGGGTGGATGATCCGGAACGGCAAAATTATTCACTTGATTCTCTGGTATCGTACTTTTTTGATTATACTCCCATTACCTATAATTCCATTGTTCCCAAGGGGAGTGTCTTTGACGATGTTCCGTTGGAAACTGCCTGCCGTTATTCCGCCGAAGACGCCGATCTTGCCCTGCGGCTGATGCGCTACCTGGGACCGCGGCTGGAAAAAGCCGGTTCCCTGAAATTATTCCTGGAACTGGAAATGCCCCTGCTGCCGGTTCTGGCGGAAATGGAAGGAGAGGGAATCAAAATCGAAAAGGAAACCCTTTCGCAGTATGGGGAAGAACTTTTTATAGAAATGAACAAAGTCCGGGATGAAACCTGGACTTTGGTGGGCCGCGAGTTTAACCTTGGATCCCCCAAACAACTCCAGGAAGTACTCTTTACGGAACGGAAACTTACCCCAACCAGGAAAATAAAAACCGGCTTTTCCACCGACGTGGGCGTCCTGGAAGAATTGGCCCGGGAAGATCCTGTCCCCGCCCTTATTCTTAGGCACCGGACCCTTTCAAAACTAAAATCAACCTACATAGACGGATTGGTGGATTTAGTTGACAAAAACGGCCGGGTACATACCAGCCTTATTCAAACAGGGACAGCCACCGGACGGCTTTCCAGCCGGGAGCCGAACTTACAGAACATCCCCGTCCGGGAAGAAGAGGGCCGCCGGATTAGGGAAGCCTTTGTTGCCAAAAGCGGCCATGTGCTTATTTCCGCAGACTATAGCCAGATAGAACTTGTGGTACTGACCCATCTTTCCCAGGACAGGAATTTACTGGATGCCTTTAAACACGGTGTGGATGTTCATGCCCGGACGGCATCGCTTATCTTCGGCATCCCCGAACAGGATGTCCCCGCCCAC
>JAIRRF010000241.1 GCA_031256115.1 Treponema sp. | reverse complement strand
CAATATAATTTTTGGCGTCTATGGATTTAACTGCTTTTTTGTGTAAAAGGTATAAGCGAACAATTAGGAAAAATAAGTAGACAAATAGGAAAATAGACCATATGCCAAACAGAAACCATAAACCATTAAATATTGTCTTGTCTACCTCGGTGAGCTCTATTATTATTGTATTAGTATATAAAAAAAGAAAATAACTCAAACTCCCAAAAAGGACTAAAATGATCGGCAAGATAATAATAGATATGAATTGAGCAATTTTGCTTGGCTTTTTAATATATCCCATTAACTTACTCCTTTTAACACTAATGAAGTTGCTCTTAAGAAAGAAATCGTATGTTTAATAAAAAAGAGAATTAATGGTAAAACATATGCAATAAAAAAACCCGATATCCAAAGTAATACAATCTTACCTGAACCAATTAGTGGCCCTCCATTTTCGATATGTTTTACTATTTTTTCGTTCTGGTTTTCGTAAAAATAAAATCTTGTACTGAAATAAAAAATAGAATTTAATACAAAATAAATGCCAAAACTGATTGGTTCAAAAGTTTCATGATTTATTACCAAATATATTATCGAATAGATCATAAAATAGATTATAATAAAATAAAATACTCTTTTTGCGTTTTTTTTGTCGTTTAGAGATTTGTAATTTTTGTAGATCATAAAAAATGAACAAAATGTTCCAAAAATAAACTGAACACCAAAGTCAAAACAAACTTCAGTAAACACTCCTCTTTGAGTTATAGGTTCCACATCTTCTATATCAACATCTTCCCTCATTATTTTCTCCATTGTTAAAGTATTATATAACAAATTCCTCCCTCTGCACAACTCCTTTATATAAGAATTATTGGCATATTTTCAAAAAGAGGTATATTCCCTATACTATCTTGACTAGGTATCGATACCCAATTTTAATAGGTATTGATACTATTTCCCGGATATGGTAATACCGTCAAAGCAACACCATGGCAATATGGTCATTCCCTCACAGCAGCGTTCCCTGGATATTGCCGTAATGTTTGCGATAACATCCACGATGTTAAACGATACCATCGTCTCCTTCAAAGCGCCGTTTACAGTGCCGTTTTCTATCAGGAAGCTGTTTTTTGCAACCCCGGAAACGTCTCCGCTGGGACCAGGAGACGCGCCGGAAAAGCGGTTAAGCAGTATGCCCCGGTCAACGCTTTTGATCATCTCTTCAAGTGGTGTGTCCCCCGCCGCTACATCCAGGGTCCAGAAGGCGGTGTTAAGCGCGCGGGGCTTGCCCGTTTTGCGGGCGCCGTAAAGCGAGAGATTGAAGGATTTAAGCACACCATCCCGAATTATGTCCGTATCCTGGCTTTCATAACCGTCGTTTGTAACACGTTCCCCGGCGACTATATCCAGATGAAGCGGCGCAGTCCGTATGGTCAGCTTGGTATCAGCGACCTTCGTATTAAGCGCGTCTTTCCAACGGCTTGTCCCTTCAATCAGCGACCACTCCGACAAGAAACATTTTAAAAGCGGCCTCAATATCATGTCACTGCCCGGTGTCACGATGACCTTGCCGATGAACTTCCCATCAACCATTTGCGGGTCTAGGGATAATTCGGACTCAGACAGCAAAGTGCGGTGCATATCAAAATCCATAAACGGCTTGTCAAGTGAAGCAAAGCGCGCGTTGTAACCGTTAGCCGATGATATTTTTTCCCCGTCTTTAGCTGAAAAATAAGTTGAGAAATAATTAAATTCTCTGTCCTCATTGAATTCCACACCCCTGGAGTTTACAAAAGTGATCTGTGTGCTGTTAAAATTCGAAATCACTCTCTTAAGAATGATTTTGGAGTATTCGTCGCGGATTTGCTCGACAAAGTCCTTTGTCATAGCAAAGAGCTTCGACAAATCACCGCCGCCTATGTTCTGGTCAAAGCTCTTGTTTTCCGATTTTTCGGCTATATCTTCAGCATCGTCAGGCAGAGCGGAAGCAATCAGTGTGATACAGTCTGCGACAGCTTTGTCTATGGAATTTTTATCCAGCTTGTTAACTGTTGCCACACCTTTCCTGCCGTCTTTAATCGCCTTGAGGTAAAGGGTATTATCAAGTAATGTTCTCATCAAAGAAAACTCATTGGCTTCCACATTGAATTCGTCTTTCCGGCCTATGCTTGCACAGCAGGCGGCTTTGTCCGCACCGGCTTTCATGAGGGCTTCCAATGCGTACACTGCGGTTTCATTGTTTTTCATTATCTTCCTCCAATGTTCAAATCACAGCGTATGGCAGGTCCGCCCATGCTCACAGCCATAGATTGTTTCTTCCCGCATAAGCCTCCGCAATCCCAGGCCATGTCGTCGGAAACCATGTCGACAGTTTTGAGCATTTCAAAAGCAACACCGGAGATCGAAGTCTCGCGTATCGATTTACCCAATTTGCCGTTTTTAATCTCGTACCCCATGTTAATGGAGAATGTGAATTCTCCTCTTGAATCGGCCTGACCGTTACCGGTTTTAACAAGATAGTAACCGTTATCGATGCTTGCAATCATATCATCAAGTTTGCTCTTGCCAGGCAAAATAGCGGTATTACGCATACGGATTAGCGGTTCGTCGGAAAAGGCAAAAGCACGGGCATTACCCTGCGGTTTTACGCCAAAATGCTGAGCGCTTTCTTTGGAATGCATAAAGCTTTTTAGAATTCCGTTTTCGATGAGTATAGCGTCTTCGGCAATAGTCCCCTCATCGTCAACATAAACCGGCAGCGGGCAGGGCTTCCCCAGGGCTGTGTGAGCGAAATCAGTCATGCTTACAAGTTCGCTTGCCACTTGCTTGCCTAGATTGTGCCCTGCGACAGAACCACTTAAAACGAGATCAGCCTCGACGGTATGGCCCACCGCCTCGTGGGCGAGCATTCCGGCAAGGTCCGGGTGCAATACGCATTTATGCAGTCCCGCGTTGGAATATACGCTTTCGCGCTTATGCATTAGCGCCTCGTAGAGCGCGTCAAGCTCTTTGGAAAGCTGGGCGGGATCCGGAAATAAAGCGTCGAAGCGGCCTAAATCGGCAAAAACTTTAACGAGATCTATTGGAACCCCTTCATCAGTTTCGGCAGCCATGGAAACGTAGATTATGCTGCGGGGTTGATACCAATGGCTATTGATACCTTCAGTGGCGCCGTCGCTTACCGTCAGCAGTTTTTCTATGTCCAGGCAAATCGCCGCTACGCAACGGCTGGACAGGTTTTTGTATTTATCTACGATTATGCTGTCAAGGGCTTTGGTGAAGTCAATGAGGATACTTTGCGGTATTTCATCTCCAGGCATTGTTTGAAGTTCAAACTTACCTGGTTTGGCATGAGGCAATGGCGGCAGGTTTTTCCTGACATGTTTATCCATGAAAACAGCATTGTCCGTCGCGGCTTTCAGCACGTTTTGAATGCTCTCATTGCTATACTCTGCGCTGGAAGCAAACCCGTAGGTACCGCCCTTATACACCCGCACGGACACGCCGCTATTTGAACTTTGTACATTGGCGGTCATGTTGCCAGCCAGGAAAGTCACCTGCCGGGTAGTATTCACCTGGGCACGTAACTCCGTATAGTCTTTGAACGCCCCCTTATGCAAACTGAGCAGATCATCAAGCATGGATTTCCTCCCTTTCATTATTAATTGAGAATACACTGGATGATTCTGGTTTATCAACACACAATTATGTTTCTTTTACCATCTTGGATATATATCGATACCTATTTTCTGTGGTACTAATAATCTTTTTTTATCAATTGTTGTCTGCTACATTTGGTCCTAGCTTGCCGAATGTATGACAGGCAATGGAGGAAATCATGGAAAAGAAAGTTTATCCGGCTCTCAAAAATTCGATATTTTTGTGTCTTTTGCTATTGGGTATTCAAATAGTGTTTTTCTACTCATACCCCATTTTATTACATGCATTTGATTTGTCAAATAATTCATTTCTTAATGATATTATGACGATTCTCGGTGCTTTAATATCATTTGGAATGGTATTGTGTATTGGTTTGGGGAAAACAAAAAAAACGTTTAATGAAGTATTTAAGTTTAATGGAATTACTCCGGCTCTTTGGATAGCGACGGTAATATTTACGGTGGGCTTAATTATTTTGATACCAATACCAAATAATGTCATAAGAATTTTCATACCAACACAACCTATTTCTGAATCTTTTAAAGAGGGGTTTGATTCTACAGTCAAAAGTTCATTTACTCTCGCCGTAATTACGATAGTCATTATAGCGCCAATTGCTGAAGAATTATTGTTCAGGGGACTCATTCTGGATGGGTTAAAAAATAATTACTCAAAAAGAAAAGCAATAATAATAAGCTCTCTTCTGTTTGGCGCGATTCATTTTAACCTTCAGCAGTTTACAAGTGCTTTTATTATTGGATTATTTGCCGCCTGGATATGCATAAATACAAATTCCATATTATTATGCATATTTATACATTTTTTCAACAATATATTGTACACGATAACTGTAAGATATGGCTCTATAATACCAATGACTGAGGATTATCAAAGATTATTGTATCTATTGGCTGGGATAGTATTATTTATATCCGGAATAATACTATTAAAAAAAGAATTTGGAAAAGCCAAAATAGCGCCTGATGGGTTTCTAAATACTCAACGCCTTTTGACGGTTCAAGCTTCGTTTGAATAAGGCAAAGAAGGCAATTTATTACTCTATACCGCCGACTACCGGGAACGGATCCTCAGCCGAGCGAACGGCGTATCGATGATACGAAGTGAGCGAAGGTTCCCCTCCTGATGGAGATTGAGAAGTACGCTATCAAAAGCGAATCTACCAGAAGCCGGGGGAATTTTGTCAGGGGTGCACGGTATATTATTCCGCTTAATGCTATGGTCAATGACCTGGACCGCGATCCATGGCTATTAAACGTGGAGAACGGCACCCTCGACTTACGGACTGGGGAGCTGCTGCCTCACAGACAGGAGGACATGATCACGAAGATGGCTAACGTGCAGTACGACAAGAAAGCCGGCTGCCCGAAGTGGAAGCAGTTTATTAAGGAAATTATGGACTACAAGGCGGAATTGATTGCCTTCCTCCAGACGGTCGCCGGGTGGTCGGTGAGCGGCGACATCAGCGAGCAGTCCATGTTCATCCTCTATGGAACGGGAGCCAACGGAAAAAGCACCTTCCTCAATGTGATTATGCGTATCCTGGGGGATTACGCAACTACTACCTTTGCGGAAACCTTTATGAAGCGGAACAACGACTCTCTGACCAATGACATTGCCAGGTTGAGGGGGACAAGGTTTGTGACAACCACTGAGACGGAGCAAGGGAAGCGGCTTTCGGAACACCTGATAAAACAGGCTACGGGCAACGACCAACTGACGGCGAGGTTTCTGTATGGGGAACACTTCAACTTCCTTCCGACATTCAAAATTTTCATGGCGAGCAACCATAAGCCTGTTATCAAGGGGACTGACCACGGCATCTGGCGGAGGATTAAGCTTATTCCGTTCACCACGCTTATAACCGAGGAAAAGATGGACAGGCAACTTGAACAAAAGCTGCTTGAGGAGAAGCTGGGGATTTTGAATTGGCTTATTGAAGGGGTGTTGCGCTGGCGGGAAGAGGGGTTAAACACTCCGCGAATTGTACTTAACGCTACGGACGAGTACCGGGGGGAGATGGACGTTATCGGGAACTTTATCCAGGAGCGATGCATCCAGAAAGCGGGGGCAATGATTCGGGCGAGGGAACTGTTCCGGGTTTATCAGGAATGGTGCGATGAGAACAACGAGATGGCGACCAGCGAGCGGATGTTCGGGCTGCGAATGAAGGAGCTTGGCATGGTGCAGAAGCGGACTTCCGAGGCCCGGTACTGGCAGGATTTGGCGGTTCAGGGGTAGTAGGGGTGGATATGGGACAGGAGGTTCTTCTTTCGTCCCTCATTGCCTAACACCGTTTATCCGGTTATAGTAATTACCAGTACGACTTTTTCCGTCTCGGGATACTGTTCATCAATCAGCCATTGTATGCGATGAGCCCAATCCTTTTTCGTCCGTTGGGGAAGGGCTTGTGCATGCCGCCAACTGGCAAG
>JAIRRF010000188.1 GCA_031256115.1 Treponema sp. | reverse complement strand
CCGAGAGGTACAATGGTCTCCGCATAGTCGAGAATCAGCACCATCCGGCATTGTTCCCTCCTATCCTTGGGAATCCTGGAAAGGAAATATTTTTCCAGATAAAAAAAGCTTTCCTCCGGATTGGTTGACATAAACTCTGAATGATCTTCCACGTTCGGAAAATTTTTGCTGATAAGGTTTTGATATTCCAGAGCCATATCTTCGGTTAAAAACTCTACTCCGCTGGACCGGTTGTAAAAGACAATAATATGCTGGTTTCCGAAGATCTGTTCCGCTATATAATCCTGAATCCGGGTAAATGTAAATTCCCCCGCATTGCTTTGATGGGGAAGATAATCCCGTATATTGCCATGTAGTATGTACAGATTGGCAGTTTTGGAACCGTACTTGTTGGCAAATTCCCTGACCCATTCAGGCAGAGTATCTATGTAGTCCTTATTCTTGCTGTAATAGCCCATGTACCGTTATTTAGTTATGCCCCCTGAAAGATACAGTCCCAGACGATCCATATAATCAGTTTTGATCCTGCTTTCGGCTGAAGCAACCGCTCTGGTTTCCGCTTCAGAAAGGACTGCATGCCCTTCTCTGTCGTTTATATTATAGGGAAAAAGCACCGCCCCCGTAGAAGTATCAATTAAGTCAGCGTCCACAACATAACGGATATATTTAATTGTAGTGTTGGGATAAACTACTTCATCCAGGGAAAGGTTGGCTGCAAGAACATAACGGATACTGCTGCCCCCGGTACGGAATCCACCCTTGGTAAGAACTTCTGAAAATGCCCCCCTAATACGGTCCCGCCTGTCATTTTCTACTATTACCGTAATGGGAATATCCCGTGCAATCCGGGATGCTTCCAGACGAAGGTCATTGCCTGTTCTAAGGTTTATCCCCGCCATTGAACCGGGGCTGATAACATTCCGGACATTGGCAAAGACCTGGTTTGCATCGGCCAGATTTGCAGCCTGATAATAGTTCATTAATCCTTCCAAGCTTTGTCTCTCCGAAGCGCTTAAAGCGGTAAGTTTGGTGATGGTTTGCTGGTTTTGCTGTATCATATCCAAATAAATCATATTGGTCTTTGCCTTGTCCATTATCGCCGATGCATACCATGTGCCGTCAGGACTTCTCCAAACATCCTTTGTTTCCGCCCCGATTAGGGTATCCATGGCTACCGATGTTTTGATTGCCTGGGCTACGCTGGTCCTTTCGGACCATGCGGAACTACTGGCGTTGATCGCCTGGGAATAGCTGTAGTCTGTTTTTGTTTCGCTCGTAACAGACTGGCCAAAAATGGATGTTAAATTGTTTAAAGCCGCCTTTTCTGCCGCATCCCGGGCAGTACCCAGGCCCACTGCCGCGAGGTATACATTTCTGTTATACGCGGCATAGGGGTCCGAAACCCAGGCAGGCTCTGTTGTTTTTTTTCCGCCGGGGGCACTGCCGCAGGCAAAACACAATACTGCCAAAACCAAAGGTGCAGCTAAATTTTTTATCTTAAACATACATCCTCCATTAAATTAAGGGTATTTGCCCTGATATTAATATTCTCATGCCGACGCCGGGAAATCACTTGTTTGTTATTATTATAGTAGGTAATAGTGAATGAATAAGTTCCCGGCGCCAGGTTGATTCCCCCCACATATGCCTTCCCCGGAAAATACCTGGCGACCCGCAGATCAGCCTTTTCGCCGGCTTCCGCAAGAATTTGAGTTCCTAAGCCAAGCAAAGATAAGACACCCTTGTTTTCCTTTGACCTTTTTGCTGCTGTATTTAAAACAGAAGCGGCAATTCCCTTGGTCGTAGCCCGAATTATTGATTTGGTGTATATCAGGTTTTTCTTTTTGGCAAATGTAGCCGTTACTACCGCACTTATGTCTTCCAGAAGTTCCAGGGTTATGGATTCCCCCGTATCGAAGTCTATTGTTACGGACGCAACCTGTGAGGGCCTGGGAACCATTACCGGCAAGGCTATCTTAATCCAGGCATTGCCAAGAAAAATCCGCATGGTTTCTTCTTTCTTTACCGGAGAACGCCCGGTAAAACTAAGTACATTTAAACGGGCCATGCCCCTGGGTATGGCAAGCTCTTCCTGAATGGAAGAAGGGGCAGGGTTCTTGTAGATTGAGGGGGTATCCGCTATGGCGACAAGGATCTGATTCTGATCGATCCGTGCGGAGTCTGTATTCCCTGCTCCCCGGTAAAAAAGCATCCCCAGATACCTGGCCAGGGCGGAATTGTTAAAATTTACCGCCGCTTCCGGGTTAGGAGGAATTTCCGTTCCGTTTTCCAGGGCCATTTTCTGTGCATTGGTCATAAGCTGACCGTGTTTGACTGCCAGATCACGCAGTTTGTTGCTTATCCGGCGGATCTCAACCATCGCTCCTTCCATTTCTCCGCGATGATAGTAATTTAATGCGTTAAATACATTCAGATAAATGTCTTCGTAATCTTCTCCGGCATATTCTTTTGTTGTGTCGTTTAAAATAAAAGTCCCGATTTCCTGGCTGATGCTGACGGTAAAGTTTTCTTCAATTGCCCGTTCCCCCTGCTGCAACAGGGACGATGATTCCTTGTAGTCTCCCTCGTAGTGGGTTAACATTCCCCGGTCCAGAAAGTACAGTACCCTGTCTTTATCCCGGTAGATGCTCTTGTTTTTTTCTTCCAGGGTTTTTGCACCCATGGAAAAGTCTTCACGGTCTACATAATGATCCACCGGAACAAACGGATCTGTAGTGACGCATCCTATAACCAAAAAAGAAATAATAAACACCGTCGGTATAAAAAACAATCTCGGGGTTTTAAAGAACTTCATGCACAAGCCGCCTCCCGGCTCTTGAAATTGCTGCGATAACAGCTTCTTTATATATAAATTTCCTTATGCTCACGGGCCGAAAGTTCACATGAAACAGCCCTAAAGCCTGGACGAAGGGGTCCTGATAACCTTTTTTATTTCGTTATACTCGCCAATCCAAATCCGTCTATTGGTGGTAATGTCTGTTAACTCTGCCGTGATAAAGTAACTGCGGGTAGCGGTGTTGCCGGCCCTGTCTACAATGGTTTTAACCGAACCGGTCATCATAAAATCGGCTCCTGTTTCACGGCCAAGTCTGGCCATAGTGGCGTCTTCGGTATAACCCTGCTGCTGATCCAGCCGTTCCGCCCGGATTTGTTCGCGCAGATCCCCGGAAGCAACAAAGTCTGCCTTGCCGCTGTTGAGGATCGCTGCTTCCATGCGCTGAGACATAATTGAAGTATCAATATGCTCATCACTGGCATTGGCAAATCTTCCCACGATGATCACCGGGAGTTTTCTATTGGTAGTGTAAAAAGTACTCAATCGGGGAGTAGCAAGGCATTGATTGATCAATGCTTCGCTGGCCTGGCGGACATCCGTATCGTTCCAGTAGCCGCTTAAATCCATCTGTCGACCAGGGTCAACCCGTTTTACTGATTGCCCGCCGCAGGAGGCCATTAAAACCGTAATAGCCAAACTAAAAAAAACTATTCCTCTTTTCATGGTAACCCCTAATCTGCATCGCCGAATGGCGATGTATTCTAACCTGGTTCGCCCCGCCCAGATTAGGGGCGGAGCTTTGGAAAGAAGTTTTTATCCTCTATTTTGCCAATTGTGCATCCAGTTGTCTAAAGGCTTCATTTGCCTTAAATTCCGCAAAAGCGGCCGCATCGTTCCGCTGGAATTCAGTAACGGTGGTTTGAAAGTCGTTCTTTAGGTCACTCTTGGGGTAATAATAGAGACCGTGGTATATGCCCCTGTCATCAATCCAGTACTCTTCCTGATCAAAACCCCTTAAATTTGCCTGGGAACGGGTAATGGTGGCCTGTTCAAAACGCATCAGCACCTGGGTATTGCCGATGGTTCCCCCTTCTTCCAGATAGTTTTTCATTGTATCTGCCACTACCGCATTTTTCCACTGGGCAATCTTGGCCAGACCATCGGATCGGGCAGTACCTTGTTGGGCGGTCCTGCTCATTCCCTCCCGGCCATCTCCTACCACATAGTACAGATCAGCCGATTTTTTATTCCCGTTCATCCATTCAGGTCGGGGAACCCCTTCCTGTCCGATAATTTTGGAACGAGGATCGTCCGCATAAGTTGGTGCCTTAGGTTTTGAACCACAACTAATAACTGCCAAAACAGTAAGCGCCAGAATTCCAAACAACAAAAGGTCCGATTTCTTCATTTTCATGTCCATTCTCCTCCACAAATTAATTATCAATATAATTTTAGCGTTTAATTAACCAACAATGCAAGGGAAAGGTTACAACATCAAGAAATTGGTATGTAAAAAAACCTTTTTATTAAAATTGTTAATTATTTGCAAATTTGACAAGCCTACGATAGTTAGCCAATAATTAACTAACTGGTGATAGTTAGTAAGAAAAAGATTGAACAGAAAGAATACCTTATGGAAACATCCTCTACGAAAAAAAATAATGGATGCCGCCATTAAGCTGTTTTCTGAAAAAGGTTATGATTTAACCCTTTTATTTACTGGTCTTTATGGATAGGATTAGCTATGAATTCCATAAAAAAGGGCGTCCTTTACGAAGTGTTCTCCTATGCATTTTGGGGCCTTACCCCCCTATATTGGCGCCTTATGACCTTTACCAGCCCCCGGCGTATTCTGGGTTTCAGAATTACCTTTGCCCTTTTCTTTACTGCCCTGGTTTTATTTATTCTGGGAAATAAATCATGGCTTTTGCTGTTAATCGATCCAAAAAAACGGCTCATAACGATCCTTTCGGGGCTTGCTATCTCCGTTAACTGGGGTCTTTATATCTGGGCGGTTAATTCGGGGTATACCATAGAAGCGTCTCTGGGATATTACATTAACCCCCTAATCTCGGTAATGCTGGCCTTGATCATCCTTCAGGAGCGCCTGAAAGTTCTGCAGTGGATTGCTTTTGGCTTTGCCGCTCTGGGTGTACTTTTGGTAACGATCTTTTCCGGAGTTTTTCCCTGGGTATCTCTGGTTCTGGCTCTTACCTTTGGTTTTTACGGACTTATTAAAAAGAAAAACAAATCCGGATCCATGGAAGCCCTGGGGGCGGAAACCCTGGCAGTCCTGCCCCTGGGATTGGGCCTGCTTTTTTTTCAACCCGCAGAACTCCTGTTGTTTACTCCCCTGCAATGGCCCCTGCTTGTTTCCGCCGGGTTTATTACAGCCCTTCCCCTTTATACCTTTGCCAAGGGGGCCAAACTGCTGCCATTGTCGGCCCTGGGGTTTTTACAGTTTATCAGCCCAACGATTCTTTTCTTCCTGGGAGTCTTTGCCTTCGGCGAGGAATTTCCCCTGAAAAAGTTATGGGCCTTCGGTTGTATCTGGATAGCGGTGGGCTTGTACTGCATCTCGCTTGGAAAAGCTAAAAACACAAAACCAGCATGATAAATACCGGCAGCGAAAACCGCTTTATCCCTGTTTATTTGTTTTCATTCTGCGTTTATGGGGTCATTGCTCCCTATTTTCCCATTATGGTCAGAAATTTGGGATACAGCCCTGTTTGGATAGGTATACTTTTTGGTGTTTATGAGGGTTCAGGCATAGCCGGGCCCTTTGCGTTTGGTTTTTGGGCGGACAGAAAAGGCAAATACCGGTTTCCCTTAATTATTTCCTGTGTTCTTCCTGCTTTGGCTACAATACCCCTGGTGCTCCTGGTTCATCCGGTTATAAGTGCAGTTCTGATGGCCTTAATGGCATTTGGTCTAAAATCTACTGTTTCTCTTATGGATGCGGTAACAACTATCCAAATCGGACAAACCGGCAATTACGGAAAAATCCGGGTTTGGACTACCCTTGGCTTTGTTTTAACCATCCTCTTTCTTCAATGGACACCGGTAATTAAACCCCTCAACGCTTTTAACGTAGCCTTCTGGATAACCATATTTTCTGTTGTAGCAATCGGGCCAATCAGTTTATTACCCGGTTCTTTCCTGCGGTCGAATCCGGAGCTGAACAACGCTTCTCTGAAACGACACCCGGCCACAGGAAACGGTCAGATGAAGCTTGATTTTTCGTTTATTTCACTGTACTTTGTCATAGGTTTTATAATTATTTTTTTCAGCCGTTTTTCCATGGCTGCAATATATACGTTCTTTCCGTTATACATGACTGAAATAATTCAATGGAATGCAGTGGGATTGATGTTTGCCATTGCTTCGATAACAGAAATACCTTTTATGTTTTTTTCCGCCTCCCTAATCCGGCGCTTTGGCCCCCTCCCCCTTTTGGCTGTGTCCGTTTTGGCAGTCTGTGCCCGGCTTGTCATTCTGGCTGTCTTTCCTTATAAACCATTCATCATTGCCGCCCAGCTTCTTCATTCCCTGTGTTTTGGTATTTTTCATCCCGCTGCCATTAGCTTTATTTCCGGGGTTTTTCCGCCTGAAAAAAGAGGAATGGGTATGTCCGTGTACCTGTCTTTGGGTGTGGGGTTGCCGGCGCTTCTCGGCAACATCGCAGGGGGAGCCATAACAGAAGTATTTGGGTACCGTTTCCTTTTTGCTATTTATGCAGCCATTGCCGGAACGGCGGCGTTTCTGTACTGGGTCTTGCGATCAAGGTTGACTACACATGGCAAATAAGGAACTGGTTGATGTAATTGATTATATATTAAACCGCTGTGATGAAAAATCCATTGATGCCGTGGCGGCGGCAGTGGTGCGTCGGCGCAAGGAACTGACAATGTTTGGCGGAAATTTCCCGGATCCCAAAGAAATGGCCAAAGAAATTTCCGGTCAAATTAATCCGGGGGCAAGCCTCGAGGGTATGCGGGAAACGGTCAGGAACATGGCAGTCCGGATTATCCGGCAGGAAGCGCCGGAGCTAAACGACAAGCAAATTGCCGAACTAACTGCTGCCTGGATACCGGACAGATCTGAAGGAACCATCCCCTCCAATGTGCTTTTGGAAATGATAGACCAGTTTGTCCGTTATTCATCCGGCAGAATGCAAAAGGCGGATGATAATAAGCTCAGGGCAGAGTTAGGCGACTGGCCCCAGCGTTATTGGAAGGTCTTCCCGGAAATAGTTAAAATAATCATAAAAGAATATTTAAACGGCGAAATAGACAAAAAGGCATACCTCTCAAAGATTGCGGCAGCTCTTTCGATTGAAGGATGAAATCATGTTAAAAGATTTTATTGAACGGTTTAGGGAAGCCATTAGAGTAAAAACCGACTGGCCGGGCAATGCACACGCCGGTGACATTGCGGCAGAATCACCGCTTATCCAATTCCAGGACTTTCTGGTAAAAAGCTATCCGGATTTTCATAATATTACAAAACGGTGGACACTGTCCCCTTATTCGGTGATCTACCACTGGCCATGCAGCGGTACCGGTGCAGAAAAAACGGGAAAAGCAGATTCCTTGCCGGTTTTACTCCTGGGTCATTATGACGTGGTGCCCGCAGAAACGGCAAAATGGTCGGTGGATCCTTTCGGAGCAGAATTAAAAGATTCCTATATTTATGGCCGGGGCGCTTTGGATATGAAAAGCATGGTCATGGCGATTATGGAAAGCGCCGAAATTCTTTGTCGGCGGGGTTTTAGACCCAGCCGGGATATATGGATCGCGCTGGGGGGTGATGAAGAACGAACCGGCGTACTGGGAGCTAAAGAA
>JAIRRF010000078.1 GCA_031256115.1 Treponema sp. | reverse complement strand
AGGAATGAAAGAGAAAAATGACAAATGTATAAAAAAGTAGACAGTTTTTGGGTAAAAAAGAGGCGGCAGACGAGAAAAAGACCAAATCTGCCCGCCGCCTAAATTCATTAAGGAGCGAGTTAAATCTATCAGATTTATCCGGTTAAAATTCACCTTCTGCACGAAACATGAAAAATTCGACATGAAACATGTGAAAAATGCAAGTAGGATGCACAAAAATTTCAAATGACGAGCAACTCTCCGCGCACTTTGCGTCTCCGCGTTCTCTGCGTGAACCTCTTTTTACATTTTCCTGCAAACCCAGAGGGCTTAGCATGAATAAAATATCATGTTATGCTACAGAAAGGAGTATTTATGTCTGTTCATATTGCAGCAAAACCCGGCGAAATTGCCGAAGCAATATTGCTCCCCGGCGATCCTCTGCGGGCAAAATTTATTGCCGAAACTTTCCTGGAAAATGCCAGGCAGTACTCGAGTGTGCGTAATATCCTGGGCTTTACCGGAACCTATAAGGGAAAACCGGTCTCTGTCCAGGGAACCGGCATGGGAATACCGTCAATTTCAATTTATATCCATGAACTTTTCCGGGATTACGGGGTCAAGCGGGCTATTCGCATTGGTACCGCAGGAGCAATCCAGGAGCGCCTTAAAGTCAGGGATCTGGTCCTTGCCATGTCGGCATCCACCGATTCGGCGGTTAATACCCGCCGTTTCAGGAACCTTAGCTATGCCCCTACAGCCAGTTGGGCCCTGCTAAAAACCGCCTGGGATGCCGCAACAGCAAAAGGTATAGAACCCGTTGTTGGTAATGTAGTAAGCGCCGATCTTTTCTACACAGACGATCCGGATGAATGGAAACTCTGGGCAAATTACGGATCCCTGGCGCTGGAAATGGAAAGTTCCGAGTTATATACTACGGCGGCCAAATTTGGCCGGGAAGCCCTGGCAATTTTAACCATTTCCGACCATTTAATTACCGGGGAACAAACCAGCTCAGAAGAACGAGAGACCGCCTTTACCCGGATGATGGAAGTAGCCCTGGAAACAGCGATCTCTTAACAGCGGTGTCCGAAAAGTTTGAAAAACTTGTTCGGCCACCTTCTTTAGTGTGGCATTTTCGTACCGTTTCACCGAAACGGGAGAAAATGCAAGGGCTGGGCGGGAAGTAACAAACTTCCCGCCCAGCCCCACCTTGACCCTTCCGCTGTTCTTCGTTATAGTGTTCTTAAGAACGATTATGGATAATTTGAAGCAGCAAATCAAAGAATTGATAATCAGCGCCCTGGAACTTGAAGATATTAAACCGGAAAATATTGTTGATGCGGAACCTCTGTTTGGGGAGGGTCTGGGCCTTGATTCCATAGATGCCCTGGAGCTTGGAGTGGCGTTAAAAAAGAAATTCGGCGTCAAATTCTCCTCAGAAAATGCGGACAACAAAAGACATTTTGCCTCGGTGGATGCCCTGGCGGCGTACATTGAGACCGTAGGAGGAACAGCATGACCAGGGAAGAGATTTTGCAGAAAATGCAGAGTATCCTGGCCGATGAATTTGAGATTGAAAAAGAATCTATAGTTCCCGAAGCAAAACTCTATGAAGACCTGGAACTGGATTCCATTGATGCGGTGGATCTTCTGGTAAAGATGAAGGAATTTATTCCGGGAAAAATTGATCCCGAGTCATTTAAAAAAGCGGTTACTGTTCAGGATGTGGTGGAATTGATCTATCTCCTGGTTCAAAAGCCCTGATGGCCCCCAAATTCCGAAGTATTCCCAAAGTTCTTATCTATATAATAGCATTACTTTATCCGGGCTTGGTGTATTATTTTCTTGTACTCCGTAAAATCCCGTTACGGTCATTCTCCCTTTTTGTTATAGCCTTTGCCCTTTTTGCCTTTATCGCCGGCTCGTCAAAAAAAAAAGTAAACTAAAGGGCATTTCCTTTTTCTGGACTTCCCTGGTTCTGTTTAGCCTGGGCTTTTTATGTCTTATTACCAATTCCGCGATTATATTGAAATTGTATCCCCTGTTAATGAACATTTTGCTTTTGGCAGCCTTTGGCAGTACCTGTTTTTTTCCTCCCAATATGATCTTCCGTTTTGCGCTTATGCAGGACAAGTCCATACGTGGCTCTTTGGGAGAAAAAAAGATATACGCTTACTGCCACAAGGTAACTCTTGTCTGGTGTACATTCTTTGTGTTTAACGGAAGTATGGCCGCCTGGACGATTTTTTCCGGATCTGACGCGCTCTGGTCTGTTTATAACGGCGGGGTTTCCTATATACTGATGGGAACCCTTTTTATTGGCGAATTCATCATTAGGAAAATGGTACATAAAAAGAAAGAAGATGTCAGGCAGTTATTTTCCGGGGGAAGTGCGGGTTTTAACAGTCTTGACAAGGAAAAAATAATAGAAAAAACCGGGCATTCTGTGATCCTGGAATTTTCTGTTCCCCAAACCAGTCCTTATTTTGACGGTCATTTTCCGGGTATTCCCATTCTTCCGGCGGTGGCTCAAATTGAATTGGTACTCCGCTTTGCATCGCGGTATCTGGGGACCGGTATTGGTCTTTCGGATATACGGCGGGTAAAGTTTTCAAATCTTGTCCGGCCTTTTGCCCCGCTCCTTTTAAGTTTACAAAAAAAAGAAAAACACATTTCCTTTAAGATAAGCTCTCCGGACGGCGAAATTGCCTATTCTGCGGGGACGATAATTTTGGAGGCGGAATGAAACAGGGAATTCTTATTCCCGTGTACCGGCATGGCAGCACCGCAATCCCACTGGCGGAAAACCTTGCGGCATTGGGACCGCCGGTAATTCTGGTAGATGACGGAAACGATGAGGAAACCAGGGCCAGTCTGGCAGAATGTGCCGCCAATACACCTGGGATCGTGCTGGTAAGCCTTAAAAAAAACACAGGCAAGGGAGGGGCCACAATTAGGGGTTTTGAAAAAGCCGCGGAACTGGGCCTCTCCCATATACTTATGATTGATGCAGACGGCCAGCATGATGCCGGTAAGGTTGAATTTTTTTTGGCAGAGTCCGCCGGGCATCCGGAACAGGTTATATGCGGCCTTCCGGAATTTGATGAGACCGCTCCCAGAAGCAGGGTTATGGGACGAAAGATTTCCAATTTCTGGGCAACTATTGTCACCTTATCGGACGAGTTTAAGGACCTGCACTGCGGTTTAAGAGTATACCCAGTGGAACCGTCATTGAAAATAATGAAGCATCCATTTATGGAAAAGCGTATGGGCTTTGATACGGAAATTCTCATACGGCTCTACTGGAACAGGGTATTTCCGGTGTTTTACCCCGTAAAGGTAAGTTATCCCCCGGACGGTATATCTAATTTCCGCATGGTCAGGGATAATATTGGCATAAGCTGGACTTTCAGCCGCTTGTTTGTTGGTATGTTGTTTCGCCTGCCGCTGCTTATTGCCCTGAGAATACAGCGCAGAAAAGAAGCGCCGCTTGTTAAAGCGCCGTATCTTGAAGCACAGTCCCATTGGTCCCGGCATAAAGAACAAGCCGCAGGGTATTGGCATGTAAAACTCCTTTTGGTTTCATTCAGGATCTTTCCGGTAATCATTTTGCGTGTTTTGGCGTTTCCGGTGGGTTTTATCTATTTTCTTTTTTCAAAAAAAGGAAGAATCGAATCCAGGCGTTTTCTGCAAAAAGCAGCTCCTTTTATTGAGGAACCCGGAACCGCAAAAAAATGCCGTTCCCCCCTGGGCCCCTTAAGGCATATTGTTTCCTTTTCTCTTTCCCTGGTGGAAAAACTCCAATCCTGGGGCGGTAAGTTTTACTTTAAGGATATTCATTTCCAGAATGATGATATTGAGGGGTTTACCCGGGGTCTGGAAAAAGGTAATGGCACATTTCTGATTTGTTCCCATCTGGGCAACATGGAATTGCTCCGGGGTCTGGCGAATCTTGGCCGGACAGGGTTGTCCCGAAAGATACCGGTTACTTCCATTATTGATGTGGACGTTACCGCCCATTTTAGCCGTATACTTAAAGAATTGAATCCCCAGGCGGGTCTGGATATAATCAGCGCCAAAGAAATAAGCCCCCAGACCGCAATCCTTCTTGAAGAAAAACTTGCTGCCGGGGAGTTGGTGGTTATTGCCGGGGACAGGACCGCCGCAGAGGGGGATAAGAAAAATATCATGATTCCCTTTCTGGGAAAGGAGGCGCCTTTTTCTTCCGGAGTTTTTTATTTGGCAGCCCTTTTGAAAGCACCGGTGTATTTTGTCTTTGTCCTGCGCCGGGGGGATCTGTCATTAAAGCCGGAATACGATATACATGTACACAAAAGCCCGCTCTCTTTTGACTGTGCCAGGAAGGAAAGGATAGTGCGAAGTTCTCTTCTGGCTCATTCTTTTGCGGCGCTTCTGGAAAGCTACTGTAAAAAGCAGCCTTTTCAATGGTATAATTTTTATAATTTTTGGCAGGAAGAGGTGTGACAAGTGGTATCCAGGGAGGAAAACGGGCCCTATGGTATTTTTGCGGAAACGGAAATTACCGTTGAGTTTTACGATCTCGATCCATTGCAGGTTGTATGGCATGGGAATTATATAAACTATTTTGAAGTTGGCCGCCGGTCGCTTCTGGAAAAAATAGGCTACACTTATTACGAAATGGAACAATCCGGTTATTCTTTTCCGGTTATTGAAGTCTCCGCAAAATATATGGGGCCACTCCGGTATAAAGACCAGGCGCGGATAAAGACCATCCTTGTAGAATACGAAAACCGCCTAAGGTTAAGATACGAAATCCGCAATGTCCGGACCGGAATTCTTGTTACCACAGGGCAATGTACCCATATGGCTTTTGACGTTAAGGCCGGTGAATCGTGTTTTGTCTGTCCCCAAATACTGGTTGATAAAGTTGAATTCCTGCTCAAAAGAGATCCGCCATGAACCGCATCGCTGCTTTTGTATTGTTTTTATTTGTTACCGGATTGTCGGCGCAAAGCTCTGGGGATGAAATCTTCCGTCATCCCCTGGAAGCAAAAAACATGAATGTCTTTAGAATGATCTGTTCAGGTCTGGCGGGGTATCCTTTTATCAAGGGAAACTTTGAGCAGGAAAAGTTTATTAACAGGCAGGATCGGCACCTTAAATCATCGGGTAATTTTATTATTGCCGCAGGGCTGGGTATGGTATGGGATACCGAGAGGCCCTTTCCTTCCACACTGGTACTGGGAAAAGATTATCTAATACAGTCCAGGCCCGGAGGACAAAAAACTGTTCTCGGCGCCCGGGGGAACGATACCTTTATCCGTCTGGCGGAAGTTATCAACACAGTATTCCTGGGCAATGCCCAGGGGCTTCTTGATAATTTTGATGTTTACTTTACGGGCAGCAGCGCTGCCTGGGAACTTGGGCTTTCTCCCCGAAATAAAACCATAGGTTCTTTTGCGGAAAAGATTATCATGAAGGGTGATGCGGCAATCAAATTTATTCAAATATTTGAACAGGGCGGCGATACCATAAAATACATTTTAAATAACCACAGCTATCCGGCGGAACTGACTATCCATGAAAGGACCCTTTTTTCTCTCCCCTGATAAAATGAAGCTCCGGAGAAGTCCCTGGGGAGGGCCGGCATTATGGCTTGTGGTTCATCTGGCTATCCTTCTGCTGCTCTTGCTTTCCATTTTTATTATAGGCCCGGTACGCATAAATACCATGCTGTTCGACATGCTCCCCCGGCCCGGGTCTTCCAAAGCCGTAATGGAAGCGGACATGATCTTTGGGGAAAAAAACAGCCGTGAAGTCATTATACTTGCTGCGGCTGAGGATTTTGAAAAGGCAAAAAATGCCGCAGCCCTGTTGTCGGCAGAATATGAACAATCCCCTGATTTTGAAAACAGTACGCTTTATTTTGATCCCTCCGTAATGGCGGAGTTTAGCCGCTATCTTTATGATTACCGTTTTGTTATTGCAGGAAAGGAAACCCTTGCTTTGCTGGAAAACGGCGAGGCCGATGAACTGGCGGCAGATGCTCTGGCCTGGGCTTTTGGCGCATTAAATTTTGCCCCCCTGGACAATATCGAAAATGATCCGTTCCTTCTTGTACAAAGACGG
>JAIRRF010000066.1 GCA_031256115.1 Treponema sp. | reverse complement strand
ATAAACATTGTAAGCTACCATGGCAAGCCGCTCTCTGGTTTGAGCCAGAGCAATAAAACGGCTCCACTTTTGTTCCAGATCCTGCGCGGCTTCTTTACTTAAACCAACTGTAAGATATTTAAGATGATCGTTAATGGTTTGGCTGGTAACTTCCTGTTTTATTACCCTTCCTTCATACAGAATAGGTACCGTAACACCATCGTTTATGGCATCTTCCAGGGAATAACGGTCAATAAGGGAACCAAATTTACCATAAGTGTTTTTTACAAAAATTCCCCCTTTCTTAGCAGCTTTTTTGAACAGGGGAGTCCCTGTAAAAGCGATTTTTACCGCATTGGGCAGGGTTTCGGTCATGTAAAAATTAAGTATGCCGTAATGGCTGCGGTGTCCTTCGTCAATGAACAGAAAAATGTTGTCTGTCGGATTGGAATAATTCTTTTTTACTGCCGTTTCAAATTTATTAACCAGTGCGGTAATGACTGTATTTTCCTTATTTCGAAGAAGATCAATAAGTCCTGTTCCGGTAGAGGCCCGGCTGGGGTTCATTTTAGTATTAACAAAGTTGTCCCTGATCTGTTTATCCAGATTGATCCGGTCGGTAACCATGACAAACCGGGGATTAATAAATTTATTGGTATCGCTTAATATCAATTTGGCAAGCATTATCATTATTAAGGTTTTCCCTGTCCCCTGGGTATGCCAAAGAACTCCGTTACGGTTTTCTTTTCCATCTTTCTGATATATCCGGTCCAGGCATTTTTTTACCGCAAAGAACTGTTTATACCGGGCGATCTTTTTAATGTTGTTATCATAAATAACAAAATGCCTGATAAGCTCTAAAAAACGTTTAGGTTCAAGCAGAGAAATAAGAGTACGGTCCTGCTCAACAATTTCGCCGTCGGGACTGCACTTGCGGCAAAGGGTTTTTAGCCAGTCCTTATCCTCTTCGCGCCAGGAAACAAATTGTTTTTCCGGAGTTCCAACTGTACCGTACATTATTTTATAGGGATTGGCGGCGATCACTACCTGGCTGAATTTAAATAAATTAGGTATATATTCATTTCCCCAATTTCTGATATGCTGCCTAACCCCCTGCCAGACATCAACGCCGGAACGTTTACATTCAATAACAGCCAGGGGAATGCCGTTTATTAAAACCACAATATCGGGACGGGCGTATTTTCCATTGCTTCGCTCTACTTCGAATTCGTCACTTACCTGAAGAATATTGTTTTCCGGGTTTTCAAAATCTATATAGGAAATATCAAAAGACTGGAGGCTACCGTCGGGAAGTGTTTCTTCCAGACTTTTCCCTCCGATAAGCAGATCGTATACGCCCTTGTTGCATTGTGAAAGACCCGAGGCAATGGGAATATCCAGCGCCCGTATGGCCTTGCCTACAGAACCTGATGAAAAATAGTACTTTTTTGATCCGAAAGAATACTGCCGCTGGCTTAAAAAACTTTGTAATTCATCCTCAAAAAGCACACGGCTCCGGGAACCCCGTTTTGCTTCGGCATCGCTGCGGGTTATATAGGTATAGCCCATTTTCTCCAGAACCTTAATCGCCCGGTTCTGTGATTCGGGACGCTCATTGAATATAGTATGGGTCATGGGCGCTTCCTTTTTGGAGGATTCTTTTCGATTTTTCGCTGTGTTTCTTTCAGATTCTCTAAATATCTTTTCTCGATATCCGACAACTCATTGGCGTTAATCTCCCGGAACTTTTCATATTCCGAAAGAGCTTTGATATCAGCCGTTTCTTTTGAAACCGAACCAGAGCTATCGAGCAGCTTTCTGCCTCCAAGTTTTAGAAATTCATCCAGCTTTACTATCCAGTCTTTCATGTACATTGGGTTTTCATTCAGGGCCTATAGTTCCGCAAATTCCAAATAGGCGGTTGTTATTCTGTTAAGAATTTCCAGTTCTTTTTCGTTAAGATAATTTTTAGCTATAATCACATCGGACTTTTTTGGCTTTTGCCCTGCCCAGCTTGTAAGCCCCATAAAAGGTTTACCGCTGTCTACCCGTGCATATTGAAGCTCGGCAGCAGTATGTCCATGGGCGGCAAAATGCATTTTATTCTGGACAATCTTAAAAAATTCAAGAGTTTCGGGAGTATGGGGTGAATAATCCATACTGGTAGCGTAAATTTCCAGGATTTGACGGTAAAAGATCTTTTCTGAAGAACGAATATCCCGAATTCGGGCCAGTAACTCTTTCCAGTAGCTGCCTCCCCCGGCTGTTTTTAAGAGATCATCATTCAAAGAAAAGCCTTTTTGAGCATATTCCGAGAGAATTTCGGTTGCCCATTGCCGGAATTGGGTACCCCGTTGGGATTTTACCCTATAACCGACCGCAATAATCATTTTTAGGTTATAATGGGCTATTTTCCGGGCAACTTCTCGGCTTCCCTCATTTTGAACTATTAAGTAATCCTTAATAGTTGCACCTTCGGGCAGTTCATTTTCCTCGTAAATATTCTTTATATGTATATTGATATTGGCGACTGTTGTATCAAAAAGGTGGGCCATTTGGGCCTGGTTAAGCCATACCGAATCGTCTACAAGGCGGACTTCGATTTTGG
>JAIRRF010000057.1 GCA_031256115.1 Treponema sp. | reverse complement strand
TAAATCTTTATACCGCTTCGAATCGCCCGAGGCCGCTTCCTTTTCCAACATTGATTTTTCTGAACTAACAGAGGTCCGTTCCCTGCTGGAACGAGGTCTTTGCGATAACCCTTCTATTTTATCTTCAGAAGGAAACCTGATACGTCCGGGTTATAATCCGGAGCTGGATGAACTTCAAAAACTCAAAAAACATGGCAGAACCAGGCTGGAAACATATCTGGAAAAAGAAAAAAGTGAAACGGGTATTGCCAATTTAAAACTCCGTTATAACAGGCTTATCGGTTACTATTTTGAGGTAAGTAACAGCCAATTGTCCAGGGTTCCGCCGTATTTTATCCGCCGTCAGGGCCTTGCTTCGGCAGAACGATTCAGCACAGAACATCTGGCAAAATATGAGTCAGACATTAACGGCGCCAGTGACAAAATTGTTGAACTTGAAAAACAGCTTTTCTTGGAACTTAGGGAAAAAGTAAAGGCCCGGCTTGACAGACTTACTGCTGCCGCGAAAATCATTGCGGAATTTGATGTGTGCCAGTCTCTTGCCTGGACCGCAACTGTCAGGGGCTGGACACGTCCTCTGCTCAATAATGAAACAAGAACTTTTATTACAGAGGCTCGGCATCCGGTAGTTGAAGCAACTCTTTCCGGCGGTGAGTTCATTCCCAACGATGTCCGTCTGGACGGCAAGGGCCTTTTTTTTGCCCTAATTACCGGGCCTAATATGGCGGGTAAATCCACCTATCTCCGGCAAACTGCTCTTATTACCATCATGGCCCAGATGGGAAGCTTCGTTCCTGCCCGGGAAGCTATAATCGGCATAACCGACAGAATATACTGCCGTGTAGGGGCTTCCGATAACCTGGTCAGAGGGGAATCGACTTTCCTGGTTGAAATGAACGAGACAGCCCATATTCTCAATACCGCAACAGAACGCAGCCTGGTACTTATGGACGAAGTAGGCCGAGGTACGGGAACAGTCGACGGTTTGGCCATTGCCTGGGCAGTCTGTGAGGATCTTCTGGACCGCGTAAAATCCAGAACCCTCTTTGCCACACATTTTCATGAGCTCTCCAGGCTGGAACATTCCGGTATGGCTAACCGTTCCATGGATGTGCTGGAAGAAAACGGGAAGGTTGTTTTCCTGCGAAAACTAAAAGAAGGACCCAGCGCCGAATCATACGGACTTTATGTCGCCGGTTTGGCAGGACTGCCCGGAATTGTCCTTGATAGAGCAGAAGAAATAATGGAACTTATCCGGGAAAAGGATTTCTTGCACTATGCGGAAAATGGCTGTTCGGGAACTTCGATAAATAAAAGTTTTGATACTAAGATGCCCAATAATGACGGAAAAATAATAACCAATGAAAAGCGTTTGCTTGAAGAGCTTTCCATCCTTGACAGCAATAAAATTACGCCATTAGCAGCGCTTAATATGATTAGCCGCTGGAAGGAGCTATTAAAACAGGATAGGCCGGTGAAACAATACGAACATTCTGCCGTTGGGCCTTCACTTTTTGATTAATATCAAAATACCCAGGTATCGTACTTCCAAAAATTAAAGGAGATAAGTATACTGTTAAAATATGGATAACTCCGCCGTTTACCAGGACAGCAGAGCACAATTAACAGAAATTTCCGTAAACCGGAGCTTTAAAGTAAAAGAATTTGAAGGCCCCCTGGATTTGCTTCTTTTTCTGGTTAAAAAAAACGAAATAAACATTTACGATATCCCTATTGCCCAAATTACAGAACAATACCTTGCATACCTAAAATATGCAACAGATCTGGATCTGGAAGATCTCACTGAATTCCACGCTTTGGCTGCGGCATTACTCTACATTAAAAGCCGAATGCTCCTGCCCGTTGAAATTGATTTAGATGATTTTAATGATCCACGCCAGGAACTGGTAGAAACATTGATCGAATACCAAAAATTCAAAAAACTTACCGGGCTTATGGAAGAACGGAGCAGAGAAACTGAATGGGTAATCGAACGAAAAAAACTTCAATGGCCGCTTCCTTTTAATGATGATGAACTATGGGAAGAAATAGATGTTTGGGAATTGGTGAAAACATTTGCGGGCTTGATGAATAGTATCCAGGGTGAACAAAAAATAATCGATCTTTTTGAAGAAGTATCAATTAACGAAAAAATCACCCTTCTTTCAGAGTTAATGGAAACCAGGGGAATATGTAATTTTACTGATTTAATTACCGGCCGGGGATCCCTGATGGATAAAATATGCGCTTTTCTTGCTTTACTGGAAGCGATTAGATCAAAAATGGTTACGGTATACCAAAATCGGATGTTCGGAGATATTCAAATTCGCAGCAGAAACAATCAACAAGAAGGAGAAAATGGCGGAAAAACCGAATCTTGATAACGAAGCGGCTTTGATAGAAGCAATATTGTACCTTGAAACGGACCCTGTGGATTTTAATGCCCTTGCCCGTATTTCCGGCCTTACAAAGGATACGGTTAAAAAAGCGTCGGAAATCCTGGAAGAAAAGTTCCGCCGGGAGGATTCTGGAGTAGAGTTTTCTCACATTGGCGGCGGGATCATGCTGTCAACTAAACAAAAATATTGGGATATACTTAAGCCGCATTACGGCAAAAAAAATGAAATACGTTTTTCCAAAGCAACCCTGGAAACTCTGTCGATAATTGCCTATTCCCAGCCCGTTACCAGGAGTGAAATCGAATCAATCAGGGGAGTCCAGACAGTCGATACTGTAATCCGGTTCCTCCTTGAAAAATCCCTTATCAAGGAAGCAGGTAAAAAGGATATACCAGGCAAACCTGCCCAATATGGCACTACCAAAGAATTCCTCCGGTTTTTCCGGCTGGAGAGTATTGCGGATCTGCCCAAACTTAACGAAAGCGAGGCTGCCCGGTTTGAACCAGAAAACTGAAAATAAACCAATCCGGCTTCAGGTGTTTTTGTCTCATGGGGGAATCGCTTCCAGGAGGACTTCGGAAATGTTTATCCG
>JAIRRF010000053.1 GCA_031256115.1 Treponema sp. | reverse complement strand
ATGGGAAAACCGATAAGGCTGCCTCTTTTTACCGCTTCCTTAAAACCCTTGTCGCAGCTTGGGACAAATTCGGTGGGGATCGCTCCGCCCTTGATATGATCCACAAATTCGTAGTCCCCATCGGCCCAGGGTTCCAGGAAACCGGCAATCCTACCGAACTGGCCTGCGCCGCCGGTCTGCTTGTTATGGGTATAGTTGAATTCTGCCCGGGTGGTAATTGCTTCCCTGTAGGCTACCTGGGGTCTTCCGGTTTCTACTTCGCACTTGTATTCCCGCCGCATCCTTTCGATGTACACTTCCAGGTGGAGTTCCCCCATTCCCTGGATAATTGTCTCATTTGATTCGGAATCCACAAAGGTCCGGAAAGTGGGATCTTCCCTGGTAAAACGGTTTAGGGCCTTGGCCATTTGATCGGCGCTTTTTTTATCCTTTGGTTTTACCGCCAGGGAAATTACCGGTTCGGGAACGTACATGGAAGACATGGCATAATTCAGGCCGCCGCCGCAAAAGGTATCGCCGCTGGCACATTCAATGCCAAAGAGGGCTGCAATATCTCCGGGGAACCCTTCGTTTATGTCTTCCATGTTATCGGAGTGCATCCGTACCAGGCGGCCCAGCTTAAATTTTTTTCTGGACCGGGTATTAAAAAGTTCTTCTCCCTTTTTTAGGGTTCCTTGGTAGATACGGACATAGGTAAGTTGGCCGTACTGGCCGTCTTCCAGCTTAAAACCCAGGGCCACGGCGGGACTTCTGTGGTCGGGTTTTAATTCCATTTGTTCTTCGTTGTTGTCCAGATCCAGGGCATAATTTTTTACTTCCGTAGGATCAGGAAGGTAATGGGTTACTCCGTCCAGTAGGGGCTGGATCCCCTTGTTTTTGTAGGCGGAACCCATCATAACGGGGACAAATTTTTCTTCCAGGGTGCCCCGGCGGATTGCGGCGCGGATGAGATCTTCGTTTATTGCTTCACCCTCCAGGAACTTTTCCGCCAGCTCATCGCTGAATACGGATACCGCATCAATAAGTTCTTCCCGGTATTTTTCCGAATCCGCCTTTAGGTGGGAAGGAATTTCCGCAAAACGGATTTCCGTCCCTGCTTCTCCGTCAAAGTACAGGGCCTTCATGGTAATTAAATCCACCACCCCTGAATGTTTATCTTCCAGGCCGATGGGGATTTGAATCAACTTGGCATTAAGATCCAGCTTTTCCCGGAGCTGGTTTTTTACCTTAAAGGGATTTGCTCCGGTCCGGTCGCATTTGTTGATAAAGGCAATCCGGGGTACCTGATACCGTTTTAGCTGCCTATCAACAGTAATGGATTGGGATTGGACTCCTCCCACCGCGCAGAGAACAAGAATTGCCCCGTCCAAAACCCGGAGGGACCGTTCCACTTCAATGGTAAAATCCACATGGCCTGGGGTATCGATTAGGTTGATGATATGATCCTTCCACTCCACCTGGGTGGCGGCGGACTGAATAGTAATGCCTCGTTCCCGTTCCAATTCCATGTGATCCATGGTGGCCCCTACGCCGTCCTTGCCCCGGACTTCGTGGACCGCATGAATTTTGTTGCTGTAAAAGAGAATACGCTCGGACAGGGTAGTTTTTCCTGAATCAATATGAGCGCTGATACCGATATTCCGCATTTTGCGGACACCCTTCCGGCTGTTGTCCATCTCTTCGATGTTGATGCCCATTTATTATGTTCCTCCAAAAAATAACACTATATGTCATAATATACAAAATATTCAATTAATTTCAATAAGATGGGAAGAATTTCATTTAAAACTGCATCCTCCAACTAATAGTATATTCCCATTTATCAGGAAATGCCGGTGTTGCGGCCTTTATGGTTAACCGGCTTTTTTTACTCCGGAGCGAAGCGGAGATAGAGCTGTCCCAAACTCCGTCCTTGGATGCCTCTTTTCTAAACCCTGCTCTAGCGGAAAAAACAACATTAAAAGGAGCTTTTTTACCGACGCCGGATGATTTGGAGCCTCCAAGTTTTGGAGGATTGATTTCAGTCCGGCCTGATTTTTGAAAAATCGAACCTGGTATTGTCCAGGATAGACTTTGAGAAAGTCTATAGGAATTCAAGCTATGGCCGTTTCCTTCTGTCGTCGTACTTGCCTGGCGGTTTAGTCTGGTGATCTTTCCTTCATTGACCAGGCTAAGGGGCCCTAAATTAATTGACGCCATAGCTCCGGCGGAGTCCAGCACTTTTTTTTCATCCCTGCTGTCTCTGTCCATGGAAAAAGAAAAGCGGGTTAATCTAAGGCCGGCGGAACTTACCGGAAACCGGTAATATACTTCTCCGGATGTTCTGTTAAAATTGTCTTTTATGGCGGCGAAATCCCCAGCTTCCAGGGTTTTCAAAAGACCGTTTTTTGGACCGGGTCCCCTTGTCAGAGTGTTAAGCCGGAATAGACCTGTCTTTTTTCCCCGGCGTTCCAGCCTGGCGGCGGCCCGGAACCCCGCTCCGGGAACATTCCCGGCACTATCCACATATCGGTCTCCGGCCAAATCCAGAGCCAGAGAAAAACGCCAAGGCTTGTCTCCGAATCGCAGTCCAAGGTTGTTATAATAATCCTTTCCAAAGGCAAAAGTTTCGGAATAGGCCAGATCCACCGCCAGGCCGAAAGCGGGAACAGAGAAAGCCGTCGATCCGGCAAAAAGCCTTGTATCCCTTTCCGGCAGGGCAGGTCTTTCGTTAAACCATGTGGAGGATTTTCGTTCAGGCAGGGTCCTTCTGGTATAAAAACCTTCCAGCCGGAAATTCTTCTTTCCCTGGACATATTCCGCACCCATGCCAAAAGCCGGGGCCCGTTCTGCTGCATCATCGTAGACAGAATAATATCCAAAACCGGAGAATTCTCCGGTTCCCAGGGACAGTACGGGACTTTCCAAAAATATATGACTCTGCGGTTTAGCGGTAGATGAAGGCGTTGTCCTCAACTCTGCCGAACTGGCGTTGCGATTTTCCGCATAGGGAGCCCCCCGGATCCACACATTGCGGATCCTGGCAGGAAGGCCCTGTGTATCAAGAATCCCGTAAAGCAGCCTGGATTCGGTATTAATATGGTACAATCCCAAACCAGGCTGGGTAAGGGTTTTTCCGCTGGTTTTTCCGCCAAAACTTTCGCTAAAATCATGGAAACTTGATGCGGGCCGCCGGTCCAGAACTTCCAGCCGCAGGGCAAGACCGGCTTTAGGGGCAGTTAACTTAAAATCTGTCCGGCTGGTAAGGTTATGCAGGCTTGCCCAGGAACCGGTATGGAGAAATTCGGGAACCAGCACCGGAGCAGACTTTGACTCTTCAATTGGTTTTTGCTGGGCAAACAACTCCGCTCCGGATACCAGCAAGAGTAAACACAAA
>JAIRRF010000332.1 GCA_031256115.1 Treponema sp. | reverse complement strand
TACAAACGACATTAAACTTGAAGCGGCATGAACCAACAGGTAACCTGTATCTTTAGCAGGAAGTCACGGCGACGGCTTTGTACGCCGTCCTGTTGTTGCTTATTATAAGTGTTATAAGTCTGGTTCCAGAACCCATTTAAGGCTGGAAGGATTGGATAGTGACAATGATCTGGTTGCTGTTGTTCCACCACCAATTTCTGTTTCACATACCGTGTTCCAGCCTTTTTTTAAAGCCAGACTAAAGGCATTGAAAGTTGTGTTTATGCTGTCTATAACTTTGGTATTAGCTACTCCGCTTATTGTAACATCCTCGGCAACATAAAAGTAAAACATTTCCTGAACTGTGAAGCTTGCATTAGTCACGGATGTATTTTCCCTTCTTAGACCTGAAGATTGGATTGCATCGGTGCCAAAAGAATAGATTCTAACAAACTTTACAGTGTCTGGACTGGCCGCACAATTGTTATAGTTATTATGCATAGCATTATTAAGATTGGTCGAGTTAAGTACAGCCAGGGCTCCGTCTGACGGTATTCCCAAGTTAAGGCTTAACTTCCCGTCTGTGATTGTCCCAACGTCAGAACTATATGCTTTAACTGTCAAATTGGCTCCTGCATATGGGGTATATAGAACGCTATTATTATTAGGAAATGAAACCGTGTATACCTGTTGGCCGGAAGAAAGTGTTGGGTCTTCCCCAAGTTCAATGGGACCGTAAGTGATACCGTCACCTCCTCCTCCCGTGCTGTTTTTACAGCCTGTCATTGTAAACCCGATTACCATTATAAACATGATAATCCCGAAAATCTTGCAAATGTTCTTCATAAAATAACTCCTTTTGTGTTACCCTGCCGCCGCCGCAATAAAGCCGACGATGAGCGGGTAATCACGAAGATTTACCCGCCCTCAAGGGCAAGGATACATCCACAAAGGTACACATCTTTGCGGATGTATATAAAAAGCCTGACTTTCCCTGTGCAGAGAAATCCGGCGTTTTTCCAAATAATGAGAATAATTGTTTGCTTTCTTAAAAAAAAGCGTGGTTAAGTGGTTTGTATAGTTGACATGGATCTTATCGCAGTTACAGTATAAGTGGGCCGGATTGCCGGATTGCCGGATTGCCGGATTGCCGGATAAGGGGAAATAGGCTTTTCTGGCGGAATCCTCGTACATTGGGAATAATATACTTTTTCAGAGTTAAAATGTCAAACGGAATTAATCTAACTTACCGTATTTGCGTCCGGGTATTCCTTGGTAAATTGGATGCGGAATCAGGAACATCCTGAAGTCAGTGTGATAAGTAGCAGTTACCATTCAAGGTAATAACCCTAACTTAACGAATTGAATGTATTGTTCATAATGTTGCCGTACCGGCGGGGGAAGGGTTGCCCATGAAGACCATTTTGGCGAGTAACAGAAAATGCCATGCCAAAGCATGTGTCAGATAACGCCTCGACCAGCATGGTCTGAATTGGCGTTCCTTCCCCCGCCGGTATGCGATTGTTATTATTAATACATTCAATGCTGTAAGTTAAGGTTTTTATCGTAGTCCGCTCTGGCAAAAGCACTGTGATTATGGATACTCTCAAAGTTTTCGGCCTCGACAGAGAAACGCGGAAAAGAACCCAGGGCTTTAAGTTCGTTATAAATATCCCTTACCAGATCTTCGACAAATTTGGGATTATCGTAGGCCGCTTCGGTAATGGCCTTTTCATCCTCCCGTTTTAAGATCGAATAGACAGGACTGGAAGCGGCTTTTTCCACCAAATCAATGATGTCTTCGATCCAAAAAAAAGGACCTAGCTCCAGTTCTACCGTAACAACTCCCCGTTGGTTATGGGCACCGCGGTCGCTGATTGCCTTTGAACAGGGACAAACCGTAGCAACCGGCACGGAAACAGACACAACAAAATGCCGGGTACCTGACCAGTTCCGGGCAGCCAGGGATTTGGAACCCTCTGACTGCCCGGATGTGGTCAGACGGCTTACCCGGCCCTGGTAACGGCAGCGATAGGACATCATCCCCGGAATACGGGAAACCGGAGCTTTTCTCTCCAAAAAATAAGGAAATTCCACAGTACCCCAGGCAGACTCCGCTTCCAGTCCCTCGGCGATTTCTTCCATCATGTTAAGAAACCGGGGCATGGAAAGATCATCCCGATGGCGGTGAAAGATCTCTACAAACCGGCTCATATGGGTACCCCTGAAGTGCCGGGGAAGATCCGCAAAAAGATCCGCCCGGCCTGTGGTGTATTGAATTTTATGTACTTTATCCAATACCCGGATAGGATATTCGAGTCCCTTTACCCCAACTTTTGTCAGGGGAATACCTCGGTCATCGGGGGAATTTTGGACGTCTTTAAGAATTTTCTTTTTCATGTGTTATTTAATTGTTGGAGTTTCGACTTGTCGAAACTCCCAAGCAATTTGCGTCAGCAAATTGCGCGGCAGCGGATACCACATTAAGTAGGAGCATGGCAACAGTCATGGGTCCTACGCCGCCGGGTACGGGGGTGATGTACGACGCCTTAGCCGCCACAGCATCAAAGTCTACATCCCCTGTCAGGCGGTAGCCTTTTTTTGTGTTATTGGCGGAAATCCGGTTCACTCCTACGTCAATTACCACAGCTCCTTCTTTAACCATATCAGCAGTAATTAAGCCAGCCTTTCCCGCCGCTGCAACCAGAATATCTGCCTGGCAGGTATGACGGCGGAGATCCCCGGTTCCTGTATGGCAGATCGTGACGGTGGCGTTAATCTCCCGGCGGACAAAAAGTTGTGCCAGAGGTTTGCCTACAATGTTGGATCGCCCCACAATCACTACATGGGCGCCGGCAACGGGGATCTTAATCTCTTCCAGCAATACCAGCACCCCATGGGGCGTACAGGGAAGAAAACCGGGCTTTCCCAAAACCAGATTCCCCACAGAAACAGGATGGAAACCATCAACGTCCTTGTTAGGGTCAATGGCGGCGATTATCCGGTCTTCCCTGATATGATTGGGCAGCGGGAGCTGAACCAGAATGCCGTGAATCCGGGGATCCCTGTTAAGTCGGACAACATGGGTAAGGATTTCTTCCTCGGAAACATCCCTTGAAAGCCGAATATCCCTGCTTTCCATTCCTGCTTCCAAAAGGGCTTTTTCCTTGGCCGCCACATAGGAAATGCCGGCCGGTTCTTCCCCAACCAGGATCAAGCCCAGGCAGGGAGTAATACCTTTTTCCTTGAGGGCAGCAGTCCTGTGCGCCGCTTCCTCCCGTTTTTTCCGGGCGTATTCCCTTCCGTCGATGATATCCGCCATATAGCAAATATTATATAAAACTGTTAATCTGTAATATAGCATAATGCAAATTTATATTGCCAAAACATTGAATAAATTATTGCTGCTTTTTTCCGGGACTATCCTGATCCTTTTTGCGGGAATCTTCGCAACATCCCGTTACTATCCCGAATATACGCGTTGGCAGGTTCTTGTATTTGTTATTGTATCCATTTTATTGGCTATAATATTCCGGTATCTGGAAGAAAACTGGGACAAACGGATCATCGGCAAAATGGCCAAAAACGGAAAAGTAGCCTTAATGAACATCCACGGCGGGAAAAGACTCATGGCTATGAGAGATTCATCCTTTAAGAATTACTGGATCCATGAACTGGAAGGCACCCTGTACAATGAACGCCATGAAGCACTGGAAAAAAAAATCCAGGAGAAGATGAACAAAGACACAAACGAGATTCCGGCAGGATCGGTATATGTTACCTATGATGAACTAAAACCCGCCCAAATTTTTATTATTCCCAATATAAT
>JAIRRF010000329.1 GCA_031256115.1 Treponema sp. | reverse complement strand
GGCACGCTTGTTTTGATTCAGGAGTTCCGCCAGATAAGCCTGCTTTGCCTCCTCTGCGGCCCCCGGATCTTCCAGCCTTCCCTGAGTAATATGAATCAGGGTACAATGGGCTCCTTTCCGGGCGTACTTTAATATGAGGGGGCCCCCCATTAATTCCGCATCCAGGGAATGGGCGCCTATGCTGACTATTCTTTTATTCATAGGTCCTTCCAGTAATCCGTAAAAGTACGAAACACCGTAAGACCGTGCCGTTCATAGAAACGCCTTCCCGGTTCATCGGTGGACAAAAAGAAAAGTGAATAAAGGCCCCGTTTTGCCATTTCCGCCTGCATAAAATCAAAAAGAATTCCCCCTAGCCCAGCGTTTCGTTCCGATTCCGCTATTCCGATGGGGCCGAAACGCAGGGGGTTGCCGTCTATCATCCGCATACAGAACCCTGCAATCTTTCCTGCGCCGTTCAGAGCCAGGAGTATGCAGTCTTCTGCCAGATTATTCTGCATATTTAAGAGGACATTCCGTTTCCAGCCCCCCCCGAATTCCGATTTGGCAAATTCAAGCAAATCAAGGGCATAACTGTAATTAAAATTGATAAAGGAATAACCTTTTTTTTTGGTTGCCTTTTTCTTTGCCAGGGCCTCTTCGGAAAGACGGAAACCATGAAGATCCTTTCTCATGGAATAGGCCGCTTCTCCTGCCCGGTAACCATGTTTATCAAAAAATGCTTTAGCTCCGGGGTAATTAATGCAGTCCAGACCGGGAAAAAAGTAATTGGGCGAATAGGCCCCAAGGGTAATTTGCTTTACCCCAAGTTCCGCCAGCTTTTTTTCCGCATCCAGCAGAAGCTGCGCTCCGGTTCCTTTTCTTTGAAAGGGTTCGTCAATAGATAGAACGTTAATCCAGCCCCGGTCCGGTTCCAGCCCCCGTTCCATATAGGGGAATTTCCGCTTGGTAGCTAAAATAAGCCCCCCTACCCTGTCTTTATCCAAAGCAAGAGTACAAAGGGTCGAATCAAAATTATCGTCAAAAAGGGCCTGTTTCCGGAACTTTCCAACCGTAATTGGGTCCGCCCACAATACCCTGTTCCAGAGTTCCACCACCTGCGTTTCGTAGTCCTGCCGGTAGCCGGTAATTAACATGTACAAATAGTATAACCCTGCTTTATTTTACTGGCAAGGTTACGAGGGGCAGCCGAAGATTTCGATAATTCCTTTGTAATCCCTTCCCTTATTGCTTCCGGTGAGCAGTCCAGGACAAGGGTACGGCGGCATACCATTTATTAATCCCGATTTCTTCAATAATTTTTCAAGTGTTTGTGCGTTTCTGGCAGCCTTTCCAAAAGCGTGATTGTTAAAGTACACCAGTATCCGCTTTGTTTGTTCAGCAATCCGTTGAATACGGTCTACCCATGCTTCAATCTCTTTGTCTGAGTATAAATAGTTGTATTGTTCATGGGCATTGGAACCCCACCACGCTTCTTTATTGCGTCCATGAAACCGGACATAAGCCATTGGAGCCGTAACCACGTCCATGAGAGGAGGAAGCCCCTTTAGTTCCGGCATATCAAGGGAGACCAGCGGTATGTTCCGCTTTTTCATACCTTCAATGACTTTCCCGGTATACCAGTCCGATTTTCTGAATTCCACCGCTGCCGGAACGTCCTTAAAGTATTTCAGTAGTTTATCTAAATACGTCCTGTTTTCAGGGGTATAGTGGAAAGAGTAGGGAAACTGGAATAATACCGCCTCAAGCCGCTTTTCCCCAAGCATAGGTTCCAATGCGGCAAGGTAGGTTTTTGCTTCATTTTCCCATTTAAAAGCGTCTATTTTATGGGTAAGCGTTTGATGGGCTTTTATGGAAAAAGTGAGGTTTGGCCCCCCATTGACCAGCATTTTTGCCAAATTTTCTGGCTTAGGCATATTGTAATAGGAAAAATTGAGTTCCACTGTGGGGAACATACCTCCATACACACCCAAAAACGCCTTTTTCGGAGTACTCTCCGGGTAGACAGGCCCTACCCACTCATTGTAATCATACCCGCTTGTTCCTATCAAAATTTCCGCCATTTTCCCGCCTCCTTTCTCCCAAATCCCCGAGATCCCCGACAATACTGTGATAATACAATATCTGGAAACTTTTCGGCGTGCTACGAAAGATGCCACATCAAAATGTGCGTAAGTAAGAGCCACTCTTGGAATTGACCGCGAAAGTGGTCAACCATGCAGTTTCCGGCAGGGTAAATCCCTTTTGTGGGGTATTTACATATTATGATTTACCGATAATAAACTATGATCAAAAGGCCATTCTTTTTCCTTGCCCTGTTCATTTTTTCTCCGGTATGGGTTTTTTCACAGGGGGGAACTGGCTTTCCGGGAGAAAGTTTCGATGTGTTTATCCCTTCCCGGACGGGTCCTTCCATTGTTCCCGGTTCGGATCCGCTTTCACGTTCTTTCAGGAAGTTGCAGCTTGGTATGAGCCTGGATGAGCTAAAAGAAGAGCTGGCGGCGGACGGGCTTTTTGAGTTCCGGGGAGACCGGGATGTTTCCTTCCTCCCCGCCAGGGAAGAAAACCTGGTGGAAACCACGGGCTTGTCTTTTATCCGCCGGGCTTTTTTCCAGTTAAGAGAGAAAAAGGTCTTTATTATGGCTTTTACTATGGATCAACAACGAATCGATCATTATTCGGTTTTTGTCAGCCTGGTTCAAAAATACGGAGAGCCGGTTAGTTTGAATCCCCTTGAAACGGTTTGGGAAAACGAAGAAACCAGAATTTCCCTGGAACGGCCCCTGACGGTTAAATATATCGACATGGCAGTTTTTAAGGCAATAATGGATGAGTCCAGAGCGGAAGCAGACAAAGGGGTTCTTTTGCGAGAGGGATTTTTAAATGAATTCTAGGGTTCTTTTATTATTTACAATTTGCGTTTTTTGTTCCTGTGCTGCCCAAAAGACTGGGTCCCAGGCTCCAGGTAAACCTCAAGCGGGGCTTGAAACTGCGGTTGTCACCGTAATCG
>JAIRRF010000183.1 GCA_031256115.1 Treponema sp. | reverse complement strand
ATAGTAAGGGCCAGGCCCGGTACCATTCCGGCTGTTCTTATCATTTCGATAATACGGGAAGGAAAAGTAAGGGGCTCAATATGGACGCACATACACTTAATACCGCAGGCCCGCAGGGGCTCTATAAAATCACCGGGATCGGCAAGCATTAAATGTGCGTCAAGTTCCGCCGGGGAACAGGAGGCAATGGCCATTATTGTTTTAAGTCCAAAGGTTATATTCGGAACAAAGCTGCTGTCTTCAATGTCAATGTGTAAATAAGGACTGTCACCCAGACGGAGAATTTCTTCTCGAAGGGAGAGCTGATTAGCCGACGCGATGGAAGGGATGATACGGACCGGCATTACCGGCTCATATCGAAATTCGAGTCAACATTACGGATCGCCGCTTCTAAAAGATTTAAGGTTAGATCCATATCACCGAGATCGCAGGTTTCAATCTGGGAGTGAGTGTATCTGCAAGGTACGTCAAGATCTACACCGCAGATACCTTCCCCCTCAAGCTGCATATACGAAAGTTCACTTAAGCCCCCAATGGACGCATAACGCTGTAAAGGAATGCCGCATTGTACGGCGGTTTTTTCCAGCAGCCGCACCATGGCCGGATGGGGAATAGTACCGTTAAGGGTTCCTCTTCCGTGGAAATTATACATGGATATGACCGGCCCGCCGCCCAGCACTACTTCGTTCACGCCTTTCAAGTCCGGAGTGTCTCCTGCAATGGCAACATCTAGGCAAAAACAAAGTTTTGGTTTGAGGGCTCTTGCGGCAAGTATGGCGCCGCGGATCGTATATTCTTCCTGAACCGTAGCGGCAAGATGGACTGTAGTTGTTGCAGGATTACGGCTAAGACGTTCGGCAAGTCCCAGAAGAAGGGCACACGCAACCCTATTGTCAAAGGCGGTGCCGTTGCAGCGCTTTCCCTGCATCTTTTCAAAGGCCGGACGGTAGGTGACCGGGCTGCCAACCTTTATACCCAGGGCCAGTACTTCCGCTCTGCTGGAACAGCCAATGTCTACATATAAAGTTCCGTAAGGATCTACTTTGTATTTTTCATCTGCCGGAGTAAGATGGTGGGACTTTAAGCCGATTAGTCCGTTAACAAGCTGGCCATTATCTGCCTGTATTAAAACACGCAGGGTGGGGAGCGCCTTTTCCGGAATGCCCCCCAGGCGGTCCAGTTTTATAAAACCATCATCCAGAATAGTTTTTACTACAAAACCTAACTGGTCCATGTGGGCGCTAACCAGAATGGACGGAGATTCCGGAGCAGAGCCTTTTACCGTGGTCATGGTATTTCCCAGAACATCTTCCGTTACCGAAAGACCCTGGTCTGTAAAAATTTTTCTTATATACTTCGACACGGCTTGTTCATGACCGGAAAGACCGGGTATTAAACATAAAGAGCGAAGATACTCTTCCAGATTAATTGTATTCATTATCACATCCCATTATTGAAAAACCGTCCTACCACATGTATCAAGGGGCCGGACGGTTTTCAAAACATTAGTTTTTTTCTGACGTTAAATCGCCTTAGATTCATTCTTCTTATAGTAGATGCTGCATATCATATAGACACCGACCGCAACAGCCAACATAACGACTCCGCCGATGTTTCCGCCAATCCATTTAACGAAGAGGAGGAAGAAACCTGCTACAACATTCATACCGGCGGAAATACCCATGGCAGAACCTTCCTGTACATAACTCGCGGCAATGGCCATCTGATTGATCGTGGGCGCAAAAATGCTCATGAACCAGTAAACTGCCAGCATCAGAATAGTACCGGAGATCAGGGTTCGCAGGAAATTGTTCTTGTGGATAATGGAAAAGAAGCAGACATAATATGCTCCTGCGGACAAGTCGCCAGCCGGAAGGGTTTGGTTAAAGGGCAGCAGCGCAATCATCAAGGTGATGGGAATTATCAAAATACCTACAACGATCGGGGTAGGATTTGCCAGGGTAATGGCAGAATCCAAGCCGATGTAAAAATCTCTGCCCTTGAATCGTTTTTGCATGAATGCCTTAGCCGCTTCCGATAGGGGAATCAGGCCTTCCATAAGAATTTTAACCATCCTGGGCATCAACAGCATTAAAGCGCCGACCCCAATACTGGTTTCGATTATGCCTTTAACACTATAACCGGCGGCAAGGCTGATTATTAAACCAAGGATAAAACCAATAGTGGCGGGTTCACCGAATACTCCAAGTTTTCTGCTGAGGGTCTCGGAGTCCACCTCTATCTTGTTAAGGCCGGGAATTTTATCGTAAAGCTTTTCAAGGGCCAGGCCGAGTGGGATGGTAGATGCTGCAAAACACTGGGGAACGGAAATACCGGGAATACCCATTTCTTTTTCGATGTACTTCGCACCCATATCTCCGAATTTAAGGGAGATCGCAGCCATGACGCCCGCCATAATATAGCCCCAAATAAGGCTTCCGGTAAGCAGATAGGCAATGGCGCCATAGAAACAATAGTGCCAGAAATTCCAAATGTCCACATTAAGTGTTTTAGTTTGATTAGTCGCCAGTAAGACAATGTTTACCAGCAGGGCAAAGGGTATAATAAAAGTTCCAATTGGAGAGGCAAACCCGATTGCAGCTCCGGTCATCCAGCCGCCGTCCACATATTTAAGATCCAGTCCGAATTTTTGAAGCAGAATATCCGCCGCAGGAGTAATGAACTGCCAGATGAGTCCTATGGCAAGGTTCAAAGCAAGAAACCCAATGCCGATGGTTAGACCAACCTTGAAAGCTTTGGCGATTCCAAGTCCGAAGACAAGCGAAATAATGCTGAACATTAACGGAACCATAACCATGGATCCCAAACCAGAAATTTTTGAAAAACCAGATGCAATTAACTCCAATACTTCCATAACTTTCCTCCTAATTAATTATAATGAACCTTACCGGCCCATTAAGATGCAGTTCATCCGCATCATTAATTCCCTTTGTTTTCCAGAAGGATCCGTTCAATTTCAGCATCGCATGCCTCTGCACCAACCCCGGTTATATAGGGAAGCGCCACCACAAGTGGAACATCACACTTTAACACAAGTTTTCCCATGGACGTTACCACCAAGGTGGCGTCTTTTGCAAGCCCATCCACTTCGTTCAGGCTGCATTGAATGATCTGGGCTTTTAATTTATTTTTTTTGACGATATCTTCCACTTTCGATGCAATAAGCGTCGAAGTAGCTACTCCGCTGCCGCAGGCTATTATTATTTTCATTGGCTCCTCTTTTTATTTATTTTGGGTAAGTATACACCAAATTAGCATTTTTTTCAATAATTATGTATAATTCCACAACCAATTACCCCCGGTTCTGCCAATTGTAAAAATATTTTTACCGTATTTTGCATTTGAAAATTTGTTTAAATTGGTATATTATATACGGCAGGAGGCCCTTGGAATGAAACTATCAAAAGAACAATACGGGGATCTATATCTTAAAATGGTGCAAACCCGTGCTTTTGAAGAAACCGCCGCCAGGCTTTTTGTGGAAGGTAAAGTTCACGGTACCGCCCACTTCTGTATAGGCGAAGAGGCCACTGGGATCGGGGTCTGTGCAGTTTTAGAGCAGGAAGACATGATCGCCCAGACTCACCGCAGCCACGGCCAGGGCATAGGCAAGGGGATGGACATAAATAAAATGATGGCCGAGTTTCTGGGCAAGGAGACGGGGTACTGCAAAGGTAAAGGCGGATGCATGCACATTGCGGACTTTTCCGTGGGCAGCCTGGGGGCCAACGGCGTAGTGGGAGGGGGTATCCCCGTGGCTGTTGGGGCGGCCCTGTCCCAAAAGTATTTTAAACGGACCAATATTACAGTAGGTTTTTTCGG
>JAIRRF010000173.1 GCA_031256115.1 Treponema sp. | reverse complement strand
ATCTTTCATGAAGCGGTATCATTGGATGGCGCAATCCTAACCAAGTACGATTCCAATGCCAGGGGGGGAATTGTTTTTTCTCTTGCTTCGGAATTAATGCTGCCGACTGTCTTTTTTTGCGATGGTGAAGGTTATGAACATATAAAACCCTTCGACAAGGCTGTTTTTGTCAAAGATTTTATAGGATAACGGCAAATGAAGATAATCTTGCTGTTAATCGTTTTTTTTCCGGCCTCTTTACAGGCCCAGCAATGGTATAAATCCAACCAGGCGGGGATTGCTCTGGAAAGGATTCCTTCCCGCATGGTAGCCCTTCACCAGGAATGGGCCCTTTCGGTAGAGCGGGTAAACCGTACCACGCTGCCAGCCATTCTTCGCTATTATGATAATACTTCCTATTCTCTGGAACAACGGCTTCTATATGAACGGGGTAAAATTAAAAGACGGCAGTGGATCTTTCGGGATGCAGGAGGCGTTACCAGGGTAAATGCTTCACTTCCGGCGGACCTAAGCGCAGTCGGAAAAGAAGAAAGCATTGAAGTTCCGGCATTTGTCGAAATATTTGCTTCCAACAGAACATTGACCGAGTTTCATCAGTATCTTTCAACCGGGATCTATACTACCCGCTTTACCTACAGGGAAGGGCTCCTGATTAGATCGGATACATTTTTGGATAAAGCTCATCTTTGGATCGACTTGTATCGTTATACCCGTTCTGCAATGCTTCGGTATGTAGAACGAAATTACCTGGCGGCAGGAACAAGTGCAGCATTTCAGGGAAGAAGCAGCCAGCCTCCGCTGAACCTCCCGGGTTTAGACCTTCGTCCCCCGCCGCCAATTGCTGATTTTGTCAGTCCCGGTTCACTCTACGATAACAGCATTATGACGGAAGTCCTGGATTTTATTTACAATGTAAGCGCAGCAAAGGTAATTTATAATACGGATAATCAGGGCAGAATAACTTCAGAAACCCGGTATAATGAAGAAGATGAGATTCTGGCTGTAATAACAAATGAATGGACAGGCGATAAGATCTCGGCAATCCTTTGGTCTGCTCCGCCTGATAAAGGCAGAATTGTTTTCCGGTATTCCGGAAAAGACCGGATTTCCGAAGAAAATTTCCGGAACGATGTTTTGGAACGTAAAGTAAACCGTCAGGGGGATCAGGAGATCGAAGAAATTTTTATGAACGGCAAAGCGATCCTGCGGACGGTATGGGAGGACGGCAGAAAAGTATCCGAGGAAGAGCTGCGTTGAAGAACTGGATTATTTTTGTAGCACTCAGACTGGTTGTAAAAAAACGCAGTGCCCCTCCTCCTGTACTGTCCATTATTGGAATTGCCGTTGGTGTTCTGGCATTAACGGTGATCATATCGGTAATGAACGGCTTTCAACTGGGGTTCATCGAAAGCATTCTGGAAATTTCTTCCTATTATGTCCGGCTTGAATCACTTCCGCCAATTGATGAAAGCGGAATATTAATGGAAAAAATTAAATCCCTGCCTAATATAAAAGCTGCGGTCCCCTTTCGGGAAGTACAGGCCCTTATCCGTGGCGAAAGCAGCCAGTACGCCGCATTGATCCGGGGACTTCAGCCCGATGCATGTCTGGAAGATCCCGGCATGGCAGAAAAACTCTTATTTGAAGAAGGATTCTTTAATCTGGAAGACAACGATTCTATCCTTCTGGGAGCTGAACTTGCCCTGCGGCTCAGGGTGGAATTGGGCGATACGGTCCAATTGATCTCCGTAAGCGGTACCAATGCCATTGGATCTATTGAAGAAACTGTCGAATCCCTTTTTACCGTCAGAGGAATTTTCCGTTCCGGTTTTTATGAATATGACCTTGGATGGGGCTTTATTAATTTTGACCGGGCCGGGGAACTGGAGGGTGAATCATACAAATTGGGAATTAAACTAAACGATCGCTGGCAGGATAAAAAAATGGCCGCCGTAATATCGGAGCTGCTGGACAAGGGCCGACCCCCCGGACCAACTATACGGACATGGCGGGACTTTAACCGGGCTTTTTACGGCGCCCTAAGGACGGAAAAGCTTTTTATGTTTGTTCTTGTGGGTCTTATCTTTATTGTGGTAGGTCTTAACATATACCAGGCCCAGCGGCGGATTGTACTGGAAAGAAGGGAAGAAATCGGCCTTCTTCGGGCGGTGGGAGCCGAAGACCGGGCTGTCCGGCTTGTTTTTGTCTGGGATGGTCTTGTTATCGGCCTGGCCGGTGCAGGTTCGGGTACTGTCCTTGGACTCCTTGTCAGTTTTAACATTTCCGCCGTTTTTTCCCTGTTGGAAAAGATCGTTAACGGAATCCTTGCCTTGTTTCAAAAAGGGGGGGGGTTTGCAGTTTTTTCTCCCGCTGTGTTTTATATTAAGGAATTAAAGGCCCGTGTAATCCCCCAGGAAATACTGCTGATCTTTTTCTTCGGTCTTTTTTCCGCCCTGGGAGCAGCCTGGTTTGCTTCGGGCAGGGTTTCCCGTATTAATCCAATAGAGGTTTTAAGATATGAGTGATCCCATTATCAGGGTGGAAAATCTATGCAAACATTATCAATCCGGAACAGAAACCTTGGCTATCCTGAGAGGTCTTAACTTTATCGTACCCTGGGGAATGACTGCGGCGGTCCGGGGGCAAAGCGGTTGTGGAAAGAGTACCCTCTTAAATATTCTGGGCGGCTTGGATAAAAGTGATTCAGGTTTAATAAAAGTCGGAGAACTTGAAATTTCCGGC
>JAIRRF010000301.1 GCA_031256115.1 Treponema sp. | reverse complement strand
CATGGCCGCAAAATAAACCAGGTTTTTTCTTTGAAAGTATGCAGGTATACCGTAGCTTATTCTTTCTTCGGACTGGGGAGCCGCTTTCCTGATAGCCTGCCGGACGGCATTAAGAATCTTTTGGATTTCCTCCGGAAATTGGGCAATATATTCATCAACAGCAGGATTTTTTGTCATATAGTATCAGGAGTGTACATCACGCCAAGATCAGCAAAAAATGGAGGGTGCCCAGTAAATGTTTTCAACTTTTGTGGACATCCCTCCAATAGTTTCGATTCTAGTTCTAGCTTATAGCCTTACCCAAGAATAAGCCGAAGATGATAATGATGATGATAGCCACAGGAGCTATAAATTTAACCGATACAGACCAGGCATTGCCCAGACTAAAGGGGAATTTGCCGCCTTGCCGGACTTCTTCGACGCCGTTCTTGGCGCCCCAGACCCAACCGGCCAGAAGACAAGCCGTTAAAGCACAGATGGGGATCAGGAGCCGGTCAGTTACGTTTTCCATAAAATCCGCCAGAGCGGGGAAACTTACGCCATCGGTAAAATCAAACCATACGCCCTTAAGATTAACAGAAGCCTGGGATATGGTATAGAAAACACCAACGATAAACATGGCCAAAGCCATACCAATAGTAACTTTTTTTCGATCCCAATTCCTCTGTTCCGATACCGCCGCTACAGCGCCTTCCAAAAGAGAAATAGCAGAGGTCATGGCGGCGAAGAATAACAGTAAATAGAACAGTATTCCGAAAAACACACCCGCCGGCATATTCTGAAACACACCCGCCAAAGCGACAAACGCGAATCCGCCGCCTTTACCCACACCTTCCGAACCGAGAGTAGCAAAAACGGCCGGAACGATCATAAAAGCAGCCATGAAAGCGATCAAAGTATCGAAACCGCATACCAGTACTGTATTTTTAGCGAGGTTTTCATCTCTTTTAAGATAGGAGCCGTAGGTGATCATGATGGACATACCCAAAGAAAGGGAGAAGAAGGCCTGTCCCAATGCTATTAGGAAGGTTTCGCCGGTTACCTTGGAAAAATCCGGGGTAAGCATATATTTTACACCCTCGCTGGCTCCGGGCAGGGTCACGGCGCGGATCATCAATATAATCAAGATGCCAAACAAGGCGGGCATGCCGATTTTGTTAAAGCGTTCTATGCCCTTTTCCACACCGCGGACAACGATAAACACCGTAAGTCCGATGAAAATTAACGGACAGATGATAGCGCCGGCCAGAGGGAAGAATGTCGCACTGTTTGCCGCATCATAGCCCAATAAATTATAGAAATAGAACAATGGGTTTGCCATGACTTCCGCAGATTTAAAAATATAGCTGTAAATGTAATATACGACCCAACCGCCAACCTGGAAATAATAGCTGAGGATGATAAATGCGGTGACAACCCCCAAAAACCCCCAACCCTTCCATGAGGAGCGAAGTTGTGAATATGCGCCGATGGTATCTTTCTGGGTGTGGCGGCCGATTACGAATTCAGCCAGCATAACCGTGGTGCCTATAATGGCAACAATTGCCAGATAAATAAGAATAAAAGCCGCCCCGCCCCCTTCATAGGCTTTACCGGGGAATTTCCAGATATTGCCCAGGCCTACGGCTGATCCGGCCGCCGCCAGGATAAACCCCATATTGGTGGCCCATTGGGCACGTCCGTTTTGAGTTGACATAAACGATTCTCCTTTCCAACGTAAAATGAATGTCCAGCATTTGCAGAGATAACGCGCTATAACCACAGATGCCAGTAAAACTCTACCAAATTCGCAATTTTATATCAATAGGTAACCGCAGGAGTCATGTCAAGTTAATTATGAGAACTTCTAAAAACCTAAACAAGGTTTTTAGAGGTTCCTTTATGCTATAATTATGTGTAATTATGAATTCATTGGAACGGCTGAATGCCCGGCTGGCAGGGCAGCCGGTGGATAAAATCCCCAACATGAATATTGTTATGACCATTGTGGCCCGGGAAGCAGGCGCTTCCTACCGGGAATATGTAACGAATTATAAGAAACTGGCGGAAGGTAATTTGATCTGCGCCGAAAAATACGGTCTGGACAGTGTCTGCGTCATCTCAGATCCCATGCGGGAAACGGCGGCATTCGGGGCGGAAATTATCTTTCCTGAAAATGCCGTACCCTATGCAGAAAAACCCCTGGTTGGTGATGACTTTGATCTTTCGGTATTAAAACGTTTTGATCCTGCCCAAAGTGAAAGAACCCTGGACCGAATAAAGGGCTGCGAACTCCTCCGCCAAAAAACGGGAAACGAATACCCCGTCATAGGCTGGGTAGAGGGCTGTGTGGCGGAAGCGGCGGATTTAAGGGGTATTAACGAGCTTTTAATGGACCTGGCCTCCGGCGAAGATTACCTGGAGGATTTTTTTTCCATGATCCATGAACAGCAAAAGCTTTTTGCCCTGGCCCAGCTTAAAGCCGGGGCGGATATTATCGGGGTGGGGAACGCCGCCGCTTCCTTAATAGGACCCGATCTTTACCGGCAATATGGTTTTTCCTGGGACAAGGCCATTGTGGACTATATACATAAAAATGGAGGCAGGGTAAAGCTCCATATCTGCGGAAATATTAGCCCTCTGCTGGAACTTCTTAAAGAAGTTGCCCCGGATATCCTGGATATTGACTGGATGGTAGATTTTCGCCGGGCGGCGGAAATCTTTAAAGACAGCGCAACGGCTATTTGCGGAAATATGGATCCCGTGGAAGTAATGATGAGGGGAAGCCTCCAGGTTGTGGAAGATGCGGTTAATCACTGCATTGAAGCGGGAACCAATACCACCCTAATTGCCGGGGGCTGTGAAATCCCCGCCGCCGCACCCGATGAAAATCTTCTTGCAATGGAT
>JAIRRF010000296.1 GCA_031256115.1 Treponema sp. | reverse complement strand
CAGCTCAGAGTGAATGAAGCAATGGACAAACCCCGCCGTTCAGGCGGTAACTGGTAATTTCAGCATCTCTGTAAAAGTATAGATTCTCTAATTATCCGCTTCCCATTCATGGATAAACCGCAGGGCATGTTGTTGGATGCTATTGAACCATGTTTCGATAAATTCGTATAGATCACGGCCAACGTAGCGGTAATGCCAGCTTTCCCATCCATAACCGGTAAGTTCTTCATAACCCCGGGGATAGGACAGGGAAAAGCCAAACCTGCCCGCGTTTGCTGCGACCCATTTCCCTATTGGGGTTTCTGCAAAATTATTGGTAATGGAGCCAAAATCCACCGCAAGCCCCAACTGGTGCTGGCTCCGGCCCGGTCTGGCGGATGCAATTTCCGCCCTTGCAGGGCCAAGCCGGGCTGTCCAGCGTTCAAAGGAACCAATCTGGTACTGATAGGAACGATAAGCGGAAGAGACAGTTAAGGTAAATCCCGAAGATTTGGCGGCGGCGGCCATTTCCTCCAGGGCTTCTTCGGCTCTGCGGCGGAGCAGCATTACATCGGTAATTCCTGCCCGGTAGCTTTTATAGCGAAGCTCTATTAAATCGTCCGGTTCATAGTTTTCCGGCAAAGGATGACTTTTGTCTACCAAAATACGGAGATAAGGATCGTTATTTTCCAGAATCCTGAATAACTGGGAAAGAAAGACGCCGGGTTCCTCTCCGGTAACTCCCGCAGTTTCAATACGCCGAGCCATTCCGGCGGGGATCTGCGCCTTAACAAGAACCCTGCTAAGTTTTTCCCGGTTTCGGGAATAATCCTGTGCTTTCTGCCGGTCGTTGGCTTGAACCGGTAAAACCGGTTGAATTGGTTGACCCGGCTGAATCAGCTGCCCTTCTGCTAACAATGTCTGTGTTTCTTTCCCCGCACAGCCGCATATGTATAAAAAGAAAAAAACAGATACCCAAAGGTTCTTTATAAAGGATTTTTTCACTTTTCTTCCAGCCCCAGGGCTGCCTCCAGCAGTTTCGCCGTACCCTGCTTACTGCCGCCGGGACCAACACAGGAAGGGCACCCGGATTTACAGGGACAGTTTGCAAGAGCCCGGCGAGCGGCGGTCAACACCGGGGATATTTTCCGGGACAAGGCTTCCGAAAGGCCCGTACCTCCGGGGTACTTATCGTATATATACAGGGCGGGGACAGCAAAGTGGGTATCCCTGACCCGTTCCGCAATTCCTAAATCTCTTGGGTCGCAAAGAATGTATACCGGGGCAATGTGCCTGATCAGGGTTCCTACCCCGGAAAGGACCGCCCCGGCGGTCTCTTCATCCAGATCTGACAGAACTTTTCCGGCGGCGCTCTCTTCAGGAAAGAGGAGCATCAAGGCCCTGGTCTGCATCTCCTCTTCGGCCAAGTCAATGTCGCCGTAACCTATATTTTCATGGCTGTGAAAACGGATCTTTTTAAATTTGGAAACCTGGGATCGGACCAATACATCTCCTGCCACAGAGCTAAAAGTACTCCCATCAATGGTCTCGTCTTCTGATAAAACTTTGATGTCGGTTTTTACAAGGCCATCGGTAAAGTAATTAACATCCGCTTCCCGGACCAGGCATTTCCGGTTGGGAATATCCAATTCTTCCACCAGATATTGCCTGCCCCGGTGGATGTAAACGGCATTTTTAAAAAGCATTTCCTTGGCGCTGGGCCGGTCCATTTCTCCGATAACGGAATTTCTGCCGACGGTCAGATCGATAATCACCACATTATCAGCCGTGGCGGAGCGGAGGCTTATCCCTTCGGCGGGGAAGGAACGATCCGACCAGTGCCAACGCCCCTGGTTTACAGCGGTTCCGGCGCCGGTAGTGTGCCGGACGATGCCGTCTTCTTCCAGGTAGGAAAGAACATCGGTTACTGCCGTACCGAAGGGATCAGCCGGGCCTGTTCCGGCCCCGGCAATTACTTCATCCCTGAAGGGCAGCTCAAAGCAGGCGCATTTAACATGATCCGTCAGGATATAGGGATTATCCGGATCAATCCTGGCTTCTTCGGCGCTCCTGCCAAAAAACCAGTCGGAATCACCCATAATATATTGATCAACCGGACTGGAGGAAGCCACAAAGACCGAAACGGATGTAGTGCTTCGGCGGCCCGCCCGGCCGGACTGCTGCCAGAAACTGTTAAAGGAACCGGGGAACCCGGCCACCACCGAAGCGTCCAGCCCGCCAATGTCTATTCCCAGTTCCAGGGCATTGGTACTCACCACCCCCTGGATTGTACCTTCACGGAGACCCCGTTCAATCTCCCGCCGCTCATTGGGGAGCAGTCCCCCCCTATAGGGCTCCACCCGGATGCCGCTGTTACCGGTATAAAGGTTTGCCAGATCTTCGTTTACATAGGCGGCGGCTACTTCGGTTTTTATCCGGGAATGGGCAAAAAGGATGGTTTTGATTCCCCCCCGAAGCAGGGCAGCCATCCAACGCCGGGCCTCCGTCATGGAGGATTTTCTAATCCCCTGGACAGAATCCACCAAAGGCGGATTGTAAAGAATCACCCGCTTCTCCCCCCGGGGTGCGCCGTTCTTGTCCACCAGGGCCAAATCATCATCCCCGATAAGGGCCGCCCCCAGTTCCCTGGGATTACCGATGGTGGCGGAACAAAGTATAAACCGGGGATTGGAGCCGTAAAAGGCAGCAACCCGGCGCAGCCGGCGGATCACGTTGGCCACATGGCTTCCCAAAACCCCCCGGTATGCATGGGCTTCGTCTACAACAATAAACTTTAAACGGGAAAAAAACTTGATCCATTTGGGATGATTGGGTAATACTCCCGCATGGAGCATGTCGGGGTTGCTTATCACGATGCGGCCCGAATCCCTGGCGGCCATCCGGAGGCTGTCCGGGGTATCTCCGTCATAGGTAACAATTTTGACAGGCAGACCCGGAATTCCGGAATTTCCGGCCTGATTCGCGGAATTTGGTTCCACCAGGCCGTTAAGTTCCGCCTGCTGATCCTGGGAAAGGGCCTTGGTCGGAAAAAAATAAAGGGCCCGTCCCTCGGGGTCTTCCAGCAAAGCCTGAAGAACAGGAAGATTATAGCACAGTGTTTTTCCCGATGCGGTGGGGGTAACGACAATCACATTCCGGCCCTCATTAACCCTTTCCCAGACCTCCAACTGATGGGTATAGAGCTGATGTATCCCCCGGGAACGAAGGGAAGAAACAATGTTTTGGTCCAAATTCGGCGGAAAAGGAACACAGGAAGCTTCGACAGCCGGGATAAGCCGGTTTACTACGATATTTGGGGCAAATTCGGGACTGGAAATAATACGATCCAGAGGATCCATGAATAATTCTAGCCCGGAAGAGCAAAAAAGTCGAGATTACTGCACAGTAATTGTAAATCTGGCTATCGACAAAACGGAAAATTTATAGTATAATTAAGTATAATTAAATATTTATAAAAGCGAGGCCGCCATGGCGGAAGTATTGTCTATTGTATTGGGAGGTGGAAAAGGAACCCGGTTATTTCCTTTAACCCAAGCCAGGGCAAAGCCGGCTGTCCCTTTTGGGGGCAAGTATCGTCTGGTTGACATTCCCATTTCCAACTGCATTCACGGAAACCTGCGTCAGATCTATGTCCTTACCCAGTTTAATTCCGCATCCCTGAATCTGCATATAGCCCAGACCTTTGTTTTTGATATTTTCTCCAACGGTTTTGTGGAAATTCTTGCGGCGGAACAGACATTCGAACATACCAGTTGGTTTGAAGGTACCGCCGATGCCATACGGAAGAATTTTATTCATTTCAGAACACAAAACCCGTCCTATTACCTGATTCTTTCCGGGGATCAATTGTACCGGATGAACCTTAGGGACTTTGTCAAAAGCCACCAGAAATCCGGTGCGGCCATTACTATTGCCAGCACCGCCGTATCCAGGGAGGATGCATGCCAGTTGGGGATCCTGAAGGTAAATAAAAATTCGGGGATCACTGAATTTCTGGAAAAACCGGGGCCTGACAAGGATATTCAGGATTTTAAAGTGCCGCCGGAACTTAAAAAGGAAAAAAACGGAAAGGACGAATACCTGGCTTCCATGGGTATCTATGTGTTTAATGCCGCGGCCATGAAAGAGTGTCTTAACAATGAACTTACCGACTTCGGCAAGGAAATTATCCCCCAGTCGATCAACAAACTTAAGGTAAACGCCTATATTTTTGACGGCTATTGGGAAGACATCGGCACCATCCGGAGCTTTTACGAGGCAAACCTGGAACTAACCACCCTGCGGCCCCAGTTCGACATCTACGACGAAACCATGCCGATCTATACCCGCATGCGGGCCCTGCCCCCGTCGAAGATGAATTTCAGCAACATGACACAATCCATTGCTTCCGAGGGGTGTATTATTACCAATGCGTCGATTTCCAACTCCATTGTAGGACTTAGAACTACCATTGAATCCGGAGCAAGCCTGAACGGTGTTATCTGTATGGGGGCGGATCGTTACGAGACCGAAGCGCAAAAAAAGCTTAACGATGAAAAACGGGTTCCCAATCTGGGTATTGGCAAGGGAGTAATTATTAAAGGGGCAATCATCGACAAAAACGTCTGCATCGGCGAAGGCTGCCGCATCGGAATCGACAACATAGAGCGGAATGACGGTCATTATGAAAATTACCATATTGTGGACGGAATTATTGTAATTCCAAAAAACACTATCCTTTATCCCGGTACGGTGATATAAGCGTTATAAAAAAGTCTCTGAAAACCTAACAGGGGCTTCAGAGGTTCAGAAGCTGGGCACAGACCTTGTCATAAAAAATATTCCTGTTATTTAAGATATTTAGGGCCCAAACTATTGCTCCGGCTACCGGCGGCACATTAAGCAGGGTGTATTTGATGCGGTATGCGGAATTGTCCCGGTTGACTGTTTCCTTAATTGTATCCAGCAGCAGGGGATGTTCGCTTTTAACAAAAACCGATCCGGCAAATACAATGTTTATTTCTTCTTCCTTTGGGTATTCCATCTCTTCGATCATGCAGGAAATTCCGGAAGCATAGCTTATGGCAATATCACGTAAAATATCCGCGGCAACCTGGTCGTTTTCCAGAACCGCCAAAAACAGCATTTTGGTACAGGCTGCTATATTAAGGCTGCCGTCCTCGATCTTTTCATATACCTTGTCGACAAAGTCGTATTTGTTTACAAGGCCCAATTTTTCCAGCAAAACAGGCGTCATTTTTGTTGCTTTGCCCCGGCGGAAAAGTTCGCTGTACACGGTAGAAATTACTTTTTCTCCCATCATGCCGCCGCCGCCATAGTCGTCGGATACATATCCGACTCCGCCTATTTGAAGCATTTTTCCCTGTTTATTAATACCCGCCAAAGTACAGCCAGAACCGTTTATGGCGCAGACGCCTGTTCCGGCGGAAGTCCCCGCGGGGATGCCCAAAAAGGAATCATTTACCAGGGTAAATTGTTCTAATCCAATTTTCCTGACTATTCCGGATATAATGCCGTGCTGAAGTTTTGTATCGACCCCCGCAATACCAAGAACAGCATATCTTACTTGCTTTACGGATACCCCGTTTTTTTCCAGGCAGCCTGTTACAAACTTTCCCAGTTCATCTTCAAATTGAGCAAATGAACCGGGAAGGACTTCGTGATTCAGGGGCCCCCAACGGGCAAAGTCAATATATGATCCTGCCGTATCAAAGAGCGCCAGATGGCTCTTGGTTGCGCCCGTATCAATGCCAATTACATAGTTATCCATTTATGCTATTCCCGTTATACTATTCCCACGGTTCGTCAGGACAGCAATCACGGGATTAATCCCTTTGGCAAATATTCCGCATTGGCAAGGGCCATTTCGTCAAAAACAGTTTTTGCCTTTTGGTAGTCCCCGATTAAAGGATGAACCATCAATGCCGCCAGGGCATCCGCCCTGCTGCCGTTTACAGCGGCCCTGACGGTAAGTTTTTCGTATGCCTTTACTGCCTGCATCATGCCCTTAATATAGGGAATATCCGGATTAGAAATGGCCGCGGGTGTTGCGCCGTTACGGTTTACGTTACATTTAATCTCCACCACATCATCATCCGCCATAAAAGGAACAGCGCCCATGTTTTTAACGTTTACAACATGGTACTCATTTTTATCGTTTTCTATGGCATCCACCACCGAGACAGCCGCCGTGGAATACAAGGCGCCGCCGCGCTCCTCCAATTCCTTGGGCTTATAATTAAGATCCGGGTTTTTATACTGTTCAACAAGGGCTTCTTCAATTTCAACACAAAGCTCGCCCCGTGTTTTTGCAGCATTAAGACAATTTTTAAGCTGTTCGTCCCGTAAATAAAAATAACTTAAATAATAACAAGGGATGGCGGGAACGGCGGCAAGCAGTTCGTCGTCGTAATCAACGTCAGGAATATTCTTAAATTTTGCGCCGGCTGATTTTCCAAGATGTTCAAGCATATTTTCACCGTCCACAGTAACGGAGGTAATCCAGCTTAGATGATTAAGCCCCAGATATTCGTAGTCAAAATCTTCCCTGCCGATGTTTTTGGCAATTGCGGCTTTCATGTTGACAAAATTATTGCACAGGCCGATGGTCTTAACCACGGTATGGTTTAACAGGGCTTCCGCAACAATTCCGGAGGGGTTGGAAAAATTAATGAGCCATGCATCAGGTGCAAATTTTTCCATACGCCGGGCCATGTCAAGCATGACGGGCACCGTCCGCAGGGCATTCATAAAGCCCCCGGCGCCGGTTGTTTCCTGTCCCAAAAGCCCGTGCTTTAGGGGAATTTTTTCATCCCGGATTCGCGCAGCCATGCCGCCGCTACGGATCTGTGCAAAGACATAATCA
>JAIRRF010000255.1 GCA_031256115.1 Treponema sp. | reverse complement strand
ACATTCCTTTCGGCTCCAACCAAAAGTGCTAATGCGGCTGTAACCATGCTTTAGTTGGAGTTTTTCGCAGAAAAACTCAAGAAGAGGTTCACGCGGAGACGCAAGAGTTTGTAGGACAGAGAATTGCTCGAAATTTGTAATAATAGTGCATTTTTCCTATTTTTTTCTATAATTTTGTATATAAATGATGTAGGAAGGATGAATATCAACTTCAAATTGAGCGTTTTCCTCTGCGGACTTCGCGAACTCTACGAGAGAAGATTCCAGAAGATGCTTTTCCTACAAACTCCTTTGGCTCTGCGAGAACCTCTTCGTGTGTTTTCCTGCAAACTCCAGGGCTACAAATCCAGGCTTCTGGACTTAATCTTTTCTTCCAGGTAAAGGGCAAAATCTTCAATTTTCATGGGATCAAGCTGGCGGCCATCCCGAAGGCGGATGGAAACGGTTCCTTCATCGGCTTCCCGTTGGCCTACCACAAGCATATAGGGAATTTTCCGGTTTTGACATTCCCGGATCTTTGCATTAAGCCGGCTGTCGTCCAGTTCCGCGCTGACAAACAGATCCCTTCTTTTTAGTTCCGTCAGGACTTTTTTTGCATAATCGTTAAAGCTTTCCGCCACGGGAATCACCGCCGCCTGTTCCGGCGCTATCCAGGGGGGGAATGCCCCGCCAAAATGTTCGATGAGTACCCCAAAGAACCGTTCCAGGGAACCAAGCAGCGCCCGATGAATCATATACGGGCGTTTATGCTGCCCGTCGGCATCCACAAAGGTCATGTCGAAGCGTTCGGGTTCGTTAAAATCAAACTGAATAGTAGTCATCTGCCATTCCCGGCCCAGGGCATCCTTTATTTTAAGGTCGATTTTAGGGCCGTAAAAAGCGCCGCCGCCTTTGTCCAATTCGTATGCCAGTCCTTCGGTTTCCACTGCTTTCCGAAGGCTCTCCAAAGCGGCGTCCCAGCGGCTTTGTTCTCCCACGGATTCGGCGGGCTTGTCGGCCAGGTAAGCCTTTATCTCCTTAAAACCAAAAGCCTTCCAAATCCACAGGCTAAAACGCAGGACTTCCAGAATTTCCGCTTCCATCTGCTCGGGAGTACAAAAGAGATGGGCATCGTCCTGGGTAAAGCCCCTGACCCGTAACAGACCGTGGAGGACGCCGCTCCGTTCATAACGGTACACCGTGCCAAGTTCCGCCCAACGCAGGGGAAGATCCCGGTAACTTCGCTGTTTACTCTTATAGATCATAATATGGAAGGGACAGTTCATGGGCTTAATAATGTAGTCCTGGTTGTCGATTTCCATGGGGCTGTACATACCCGCCCTGTAAAAACCAAGGTGCCCCGATGTTTCCCAGAGCCAGCTTTTTCCCAGATGGGGTGTATAGAGAATTTCGTAGCCGTTGCGGTAATGGGCGCTGCGCCAGAAATCTTCCACGGCTACCCGCATTCGGCCCCCGTTGGGATGCCAGTAAATCAACCCGGCCCCGGCTTCTTCGTGGGTAGAATACAGGTCCAGTTCCTTACCCACCCGGCGGTGATCCCGCTTTTCTATTTCTTCAAGGAAAGCCAGGTAGGCCTTAAGATCCTTGGGATTTTCCCAGGCGGTCCCGTATATGCGGGTAAGCATGGGCCGTTTTTCGTCCCCCCGCCAGTAAGCCCCGGCGATGTTCTGGAGTTTAAAAGCTCCGGAATGGATTTCCCTGGTATTGTTTACATGGGGCCCCCGGCAAAGGTCTGCCCAAAGGCAGTCGTCGGAATGTCCGGTGGAATGTTCGGAGGATCCGGCTGGCCCGGCACCGGTTCCCCGGTTTTCATAAACGGAAATTACTTCATCATCGGACAGCTCATTAATAAGTTCGATCTTAAAAGGTTCATCGCTAAAGCGCCTAAGGGCTTCTTCTTTTGGGATTTCAATCCGGACAAAATCCTGTTTGGATTCAATAATTCGTTTCATTTCTTCTTCGATGACAGGAAGATCTTCGCTGCTAATTGCCCTGGGCAGCAGGAAATCATAATAAAAGCCGTTTTCTATGGATGGGCCTATGGCAACTTTGGCGCCAGGAAAGAGTCTTGTCACCGCCTGAGCCATGACATGGCTTACAGAATGGCGGATTAGTTCCAGCCTGCCAGCAGTGTTTTTGTTTAAATCAGGCATTATAACATCGATCCTTACGGGTGTTTTCTAATGTATCTGGCTGCCATAAATAAACATATACCAATTACTATCAGGGAAATGTCCACAATAAGTTGCAGAAACATATTAACCTCCAGTCCATGATCTAATTAAATCTATAATAGTCAAAATACCAAGTTTGGTATTTATTATATTAACAAAAGCAGTCCAGAGCAATGGCACGCAATTGATAACAGGGCAATTGAAAAATAATACTTGGCAAATACGATGTTGTATCGTATAATCTTTCGTATGAAAGTGACTGCGATAATAGCTGATGACTTAATAAATAATGTAAAAGAATATACCCGGAGTTCTACAGTTACGGAAGCAATAACTATTGCCCTAAAGGATTGGGTAGATAGTTATAGCATTAAGGAACTGAATAAAAGAATTTCTGAAAATCCAATAATTATAAATAACGGTCAGAAAATCCGGGAGCAGAACCGGTAAGAATGATAATACTTGATACAACAATTTGGATAGAACACTTAAAAAGCAATCCCAATTATTTTTCAATAATTAGTACCCTGTTGGAAAACAGGGAAATATTGGCAGTGGAATGTGTTTTTGGAGAATTATTGCAAGGAGCCAAAAATGATTTTGAAAGAGACATTATCTGGAATTTCTGGGTACATTTGCCAAAAGAGCATTATGAAAATATTATTATAGAAGCGGGGATATATTCGGCTAAACATAAATTGTTGGATATGGGTGTCGGATTAATAGATGCGGTAATTTTAATGCATGGAATTAAAAGCAGTTCAGAGATATGGACCTTGGATACAAAGTTTTTAAAGGTTATTCCGGACAGCTTAATATATACCGGATTACCGGCTGAAAGATAAAAAAACCTCCCAGGAAAAGGAGGTGAAGAAACCTGGGAGGGCTGATAGTGCTCTAAAAGAGCCATACGCTAAATCGCCTATCAGATATAGATAATATACACCATTTTTAAAGTGATTTCAAGTATTTGGGCAATTTTTTTATTTTTTCAATGGGTAAAGGATTATACCAGTAATTCTCCGTCTTTTTCGATGACTACCGCCTTTCCGTCCGGCATAAAAGCGGTAATTGTGGGATTCTTTACCAGACCGTCCAAATGAATAAGAGCCGGGGCGTCATTATTATAGTTATGTCCTATTGCAAAATGGCAGGTACGGAAAGCCTTTTCGTCTTCCAACATGCCCCCGGTAATTCGGGCTGCGGGATTTAACCCTATACCAAGTTCCCCAATATTTCGGGCATT
>JAIRRF010000026.1 GCA_031256115.1 Treponema sp. | reverse complement strand
ATCACGGGTTACTGTCAGAAAAATATATGCGTAAACTGCGCCAAAAGCGTACAGCGCCCATTCACCCTTGTTTCCGTACGCAAGCAGTTTTTTGAATAACCGTTTTCCGTGAATAATCAGAAAAGCAATAAAGGCGATGTATATGATTATAAGAATAGTGAAAATTACCGGTATAAAGGTTTTATCTGCGGGATTGATAAAAATGCGGACTGAGATTTCGGTAAGGTAAAAAAGCGAAATCGACAATACATAGTTAAAATAAAAAGCAAAAATTATCTGGAATACAGATGCCTTAAACAGTAAAAACATTAACACACAGTTAACAAATGATGATAACGCGTTCCAGTGAACAATACCGGCGGTTATTCTCCGGTAAATCATGGTAAAACCAAGCGCAACCAGCATTGCGCCAATAACAACCGGTAGCTTAAACCGGCGTGGAAGAGTAAGAACCAATGTAGCCCTGTGTATTATCAAAATAATAAAACCGATTATTGCCATTAAACCCTGATATGCCAACCTTTCATCCATTATTTTTCATCTCTCCTTTTCCAAAGACCCATTTGATGTATTGCTTGTCAAATTCTGTATTGTTTCGCGCGATTGGAGCTTTTTTGCCGCACCGGAAAAAAACTTCTTTTCCCTGGATTTTAAGAACAGCGTCCAGATTCACAACGAAGGAGCGGTGGCATTGGACAAAACGGCTGTCTGCAAGGAGTACTGGTAAAATTTCATACAAGGCGGTGTATATTTCAATATCGCCTCCGTCAAGCAGACGGAAGTATACTTTTTTCCCCATAACTTCAACAAAGGAAATCTCATGAAAAAACAAAAATCTTTTCATGGTTTTGGTCGTAACAGTAATACCTGCAGTGTCTTGAGCTTTATGCATACTTTCGATTTCTTTTAAAATCTGAGCGACCTTTGCGGCATTGGGCGGCTTTAGTAAATAAGAATATGCCTTTACATCATAGGAATCAACTGCGTATTCTTTTGTCGTAGTAAGAAAAACAATCTCTCCTCTGTAATTTGCACCGCGCATTTTCCGGGCAAGGGTTATGCCGTCCATCTGAGGCATAAGAACATCAAGAAAGCAAACGTCTATTTTCGCTTCCGACAGTAAGCAGGAAAGTGCGTCTGCGCCCTTGTTAAAACAAATAATATTTCCCTTAAAATCAGAAGCTTTAATCGCTTTTTCCAGATTTTGGACTTCACTGTCTATGTCGTCGCATATCAATATATTCATCTTCTTAAGTTTACAGCCTATTCAAAGAATTTTCCTCCCGATAGGAAGATTTTTTATGCCCTTTCAAACCATACTTATACCGTTTCGGTAAAAAACCGCTTTTTCTGCCTCCAGTCAAACATTCTATACCGATAAACATGCATTCCATGCCGATACGCCTAAATTCGCTTTCTATTGCCGAAAATCTGCAATAAAATGCTTAGTATAGACTTAAGCGGGTAGAAAACAAGTGAAATGTTCACAGGAGGTTAGTTTATGTTCAACAAAAAAGATGATGAAAAAAATGAAATGTTCACAGGAGGAACAAAGATGGCAAAAGAAGAAGTGAAGGGCGAAGTCAATAAAATCCATGCTACATCCCGGGCGAAGGCCGAAGAAATTGTAAAAGCACGGGCTTTGCTGGCGGCGGGGCTGGGGATTGTACCCATTCCGGTTTTCAACTTTGCGTCGGCAACGGCTATCCAAATCGCCATGACACAGTCTTTAACCAGGATTTACAATGTAGAAGTAAAGAAATCCTGGATAAAGAATATCATCTCCTCGGTACTGGGCGGGTTTGCTACTACCGGTCTCACCGGCTTATCTGTAGGGACTTTAGGAGTTGCTCCGGTGGTAGGCACCTCTTTGGCGGTTTTGTCAGCTCCTGCGATGAATGGATTGACCACCTACGCATTAGGTTATATGTTTATCCGCTATTTTGAATCCCCCGACGGGTTCCTTAAAACCAACGTCAATGCCTTGGGTGGATGGTTCAAAGAAGGCTTCAAATCAGGCCGTGAAAAATTAGGCGGCGCTATTTCAGGAAATACCCAGCCGGCTTAAGCGTATATTACGATGGGCAAAAGAGTTAAGAACGGAGGGTTGATGCTTTTCACCATCACCCTCCTTGTATTGATGTTTATCCTCGTCTTTTATGACAGCATGGTAATAACGATACCCTCCGGTCATGTTGGGGTTTTCTTTAGCTGGTTCTTCGGAGGTACCGATCTTAATAATGTATACGGGGAGGGAATTCATCTAATCCTGCCCTGGAACAAGATGTTCATCTACGATTGCCGTTCTCAAAAACAGGACTACGATGTGGTAGTTCTGGTAGAGGGGGGCTTAAGGGTTGTAGTTCATTCTTCCATCATTTGGAGGGTCATTACGGACAGCGCTCCGCAGCTGCATGCGAGTGCCGGGCCTAATTACCAAAACATCCTCATTGCCCCGGCAATGGTCGCCGCCATAAGGTCCTCTGCGGGTCTCCAGCCAGATTTGTACAGTCAGGCTTTTAACGCATACGCGTTTGAAGAAGATATTCTAGCCTATGTGCAGCAATTTCTAAACAACGGGGCTTTTAGTTTTCAAGCGGTCCTTATCCGTGAGATAGTGCTGCCGGACCGGATGCTTTCGGCAATTAACAG
>JAIRRF010000234.1 GCA_031256115.1 Treponema sp. | reverse complement strand
CTGGGACACCAGGGCTGCACCCTGATTAAATACCCGGCCGCAGCCCATGGCGTTGTGGCCGACTTCGCTGTTTCCCATGTCTTCATCTGAGGGAAGACCAACTGCTTTTCCGTGGGCCTTAAGCCTGGTATTGGGGCTTACGTTCAGTATTGAATCAAGGGCGTCCATTTTTGCATCCGCCACGGCATCGCCTTCTTTATATTTGCCGTAACCCACTCCGTCCATGATAACCAGAACCACCGGACCTTTCCGGCCTTTCCATGCCGGATTCTTTATTAATGGATTCATTTTAACTCCTTTAATTTAGTTTATTGTACAGGGAATTGCATAATTCCTTGTGCAATAAACAATTACAATCGGAAATAGTCAATTAATTAAATTAATTGACTATAAACTACTTGATTCAATAAAATCGTAAATCCATCAGGGTAACATCGTCGGCCAGAGAAGCGTTTCCGACAAAATTTTCTATTTCTTTGCTGATAATACTTTTCAAACTGCCCAGTGGAGTTTTATGAAGATCTTTAACCAACTTTATTGCCTGAGCTTCTCCGTATCGTTCCCCGTATATGTTCATTATATCAGTTAGTCCGTCTGAAAAGGTGCAAATCCGCAGGCCTCTCGTTATTGGTATGATTTGGGAATCACTATAATCATATTCATCAACAATACCCAGAGGAGGAAGAGTCGGGTTGGAAATCTTATAGGTAATCTTGTTGTTCGATTGGGGGACAAAGATTAAAACCTGCGAAAAACCGCAGTTGTGGATCCGGATAAACCCGGTAGTAAAATCAACAAAAAACAATACAGCCGCCACAAAGATTCCCGGAGGATTAACTTCTTTAATCATTTTGTTAATACGGCTCGTTATTTTATCGGCGGTGCCTACAAACTGGAACATCTCAAAAGAAGAAAAGCAGGCTCCTAAAGCCATAGTTGTAAGGGCTCCGGAAATATTTTTTCCTGCCACGTCAAAACAACCCACCAAAGCATGATTTTTATCCGGTTGATAAACCCGGTAAAAGTCCCCGCCTATCTCATGGGCCATTTGGTTATAAACGCATAGGTCAAAACGTTTGTCTCTGACAATGGATTTTTGCAGCAAATGCCGTTGTATTTCTCCGGCTCTGAATAAATCCTGGTTTCGCAGAGTATTTGTATATTCAAGAATTTTTTTAAGGCTTACAATGCCAAGATAGCTTCGGCGGTGTTGAACAACATACCAGACTGCTTCATATGATTCCTGACTAAGGGCGTCTTTCAGGATTCCGCTGATATACGTTGTGGCGTCGATAACATCTTTTGACCGGATAATATATGATTCCAGGTTTTTTTGCCAGAATTTAGTCCATATGGAGGAGATTAGTTTTTCCAATATTTGCCGGGATAGAATTCCTAGAACCATTCCGTCCCTTTCTATGGGGACCGCTTCCAGTTCAGGATTGTCTTTTACGTTTTCAAACACCCATTCCACACTGGCGCTTGCATCAATTGGTTCTACGGTATCAACAATATAACCAATTTGAAGCGGGGAAAAATTCCTGCCGATATCCGAAAAAGAATGGGCCATTGTAAAGAGTATACTTAAAATTGGACATTCTGTCCATTATCACTTATTATGGAACATAATGAATTTGCTGGGTTTCCTGAAAAATGCCGTTCAATCCGGTCTGAATACTCTTTCCGGCAGAACAACCCAATACCTGGTACGGCCCAGGAAATCCGCATATCCCCTAGCTGACCGGCTTTTGGCAGATGCCTTCAGGCTGGGACAGCTTCCTTCCCCTGCGGAACAGGAAAAAGAGCGGGCATCCTTTGTGGCGGAGCGTTTGGAAGCATTAAAACTTCCCTATGTGGTTGATGAGTCAGGAAATATTCTGGCAATGCTGTATTCCTTAAATGAAACAAATATCAGCAGAGAACCTTTGCTTATTTTTACCCGGCTGGTATCGGAACGGTGGAGCTCACTGGAAAGTCTTGGAAAACTGGAACTTCAATACGCGCAAGGGGCAGGTTTGGCGGATGCTTTGGGGCCGGCGGCCCTTCTTTCCCTGGCAGAAGCACATGTCGAAGGACGGCTTGCTCCTGAACGGGATCTATATCTCTTTTTCTCCGCCCTGCACTTTGACGATCCGGTATCGGATGCTTTTCAGGTTTTTACTTCCGATGCACGTTACAGACCTGTCGCGGCCATAGGCGTTAAAGGTTTTATGCTGGGTTACATAACAAGCCACACCATAGGATCATACCGGGCAATAATCAACATTACCGAAGAAGAGGGACAAAAGACAAAAGCAAATGCCGTTGTAAGCGCCCTTATTGATATTGCAAGGCATTTTCAGAAAACAGCGGAAACCCTTGGCGGTGATCTGTATTTTTATCTTAAGCGTATTGAAGCTCAAAGCGCGTTCAGCCTTACCCCTGTTGAGGGTTTACTGGAACTGGAACTGGAATCTGCAGACGGTGAAACCCTTGAAAAAGCATTGGAAAATATTAAGGCACTTTCTGAAACCATCGCATACAAGGGTGTTAAACATTCTTTCCGGGTGGCCGCTTATACACCGCCGGGAGATCCTGTTTTAAGCAGGAAGCTTGCCGGAATTGTTCAGGAAGTAATGCAGGAATTGAAAATAAAAATGATAAAAGAAACAAAGCCCGATCCGGCTTCGTTCCTTTCCGATCTGGGAATCCCCGCCCTGTCGGTCGGAATTGCTTCGGGAAGGGAAGGCCTTGCCCATGATACGGTAGAAATAACTTCTGTAGAAAAGGGGCGGCAGCTTTTGGAAAGGTTAATCATCCTGGCCGGACAACATACTATTGATCTGGGAGGCGGCGCCAAACATGGCTGACGAGCTTTTAAAAAAAACATGGCATTGCACAAAGTTTTCTGACATCGGCGCATTGGTTTCTTTAAAAGAAAAAAAGAATTTGAAAATATCTCTGGCTTTTCCTACGTTAAACGAAGAAGCTACCATCGGTAAAGAGATCCTGATTATTCGTACAGAATTAATGGACCGTTATCCCCTGCTGGATGAAATCGCTGTCATTGACTCTTCTTCCAAAGACAATACCTGCAAAGTGGCGGAACAATTCGGCGCCAAGGTATTTACTTCCAAACGTATTCTCTCAAAATACGGCAGTTTTAAGGGCAAAGGAGAAAATCTCTGGAAAAGTCTTTATGTCCTTGAAGGGGATATAATAGTCTGGGTGGATGCGGATATTTCCAATATTTCCCCAAAGTTTGTATATGCCCTTCTGGGCCCCCTGTTGGAAAATGACCGGATAAGCTATGTTAAGGCATTTTATGAACGACCATTGCGATCCACCAAGGGGATTACCAGTTCCGGCGGAGGCAGGGTAACGGAAATCCTGGTGCGGCCCCTCTTTTCTTTGTTTTTCCCGGAACTTGCCCGGTTTATCCAACCCCTGTCCGGAGAATATGCGGGCCGCCGGAAACTGCTGGAACGGCTTCCCTTTTCCGTAGGATACGGCGTAGAACTAGGTCTCCTGATTGACATCCTGGAAATGGACGGCATAGAAGCCCTGGCCCAGGTAGACCTGGACATGCGGATCCACCGTAATCAAAGTACCGAAGCCCTGGGCCGGATGTCCTACGGGATTCTTCAGACTTTTTTTGAACGAGCCGAAAAATACGGAAAGTCCAAACTTCTTTCCGAATTGGAAGATCGTCATATTTTCCTGGAACGACAGGAAGCGGAACATCGCGTGATCAAAACCGAAATTTCCGCCATGCAACGGCCTCCCATGATCACCCTTCCGGAATACTGTACACGGTTTAAGAGATAACTACCTGTATTCTTCCCAGGCTTTGATTTCCATGCCTGCCATGCCCCCGCCTTTTTCGTAGCGGGCGGAAAGGGCGTCGATAAACTGGCGGGCAACTTTGATATTGGTAAAGAGAGGGATGTCGAAATCTACCGCCAGGCGGCGGATAAGGTAATCGTTTTTTAGTTCCGTTTCCCGGTTGTTCTTGGGTATGTTGATGATTAGGTCCACTTCCCGCTGTTTAATGCAGGTGGCAATGTTCGGTTCTTTGGATTCCAGTGGCCAGTTAAGGGCAAGGGCTGGAATGCCGTTTGAAACAAGGAATTTTGCCGAACCTCTGGAAGCGCTGATTTCCCAGCCCATGGAGACAAGTTTTCTTGCGGATCCCAGGAATTCCATCTTGTCTTCCATGGGGCCAGTGGAAAGGAGAACCCGTTTTCGTTTGCTATAATCCGGCGGTGTCCTGTAGCCTACCGAAAGCAGCGCCTTTAGAAACGCATCGTTTAAGTTCGGCCCAATGCAGGCCGCTTCTCCGGTACTAGCCATTTCCACTCCGCTTACCGGATCGGCTCCGTGGAGCCGGGAAAAGCTGAACTGGGCCGCTTTGACTCCCACCCAGTCCAGTTCCAGGGCGGAGACGGCTATTTTTTCCACGGGCTCGTCCAGCATGGCTTTAACCGCCAGCTCTATCATGTTTATCCTGCTTACCTTGGAACAAAAGGGAAAACTCCGGCTGGCCCGGAGATTGCATTCAATTACCTTGACTTTGTTGTCCTGGGCAAGAAACTGTATATTAAAGGGACCGGTAATTCGCAAAGCCCGGGATATAGCTTCGGCAATACGACGGATCTTCCTGATTGTTTCTATGTAAAGCCGCTGTGCGGGAAGGGCCACCGTGGCGTCTCCGGAGTGAACACCGGCGTTTTCAATATGTTCGGTGATTGCCTGGAAAAGAATTTCCCCCCGTCTTGCAACAGCATCAATTTCTATTTCTTTGGAGTCGTCGAAAAATTTGGAGATTACCACCGGATGTTCCGCT
>JAIRRF010000221.1 GCA_031256115.1 Treponema sp. | reverse complement strand
TGCCCACGCGGCGGAAGAATCCATTAAAGAAGCCATGCTTATTACCCAAAACGAAAATGCAGGCCGGGGGCTGGCCCGGATTTACCGTCTTTTTTCGCTGGTGCAATTAACCAATAATTTATTTTCGGAAGCCATAGATTATTTTTCCTTTGCAGTGGAAAACGCCCATAAATCCAATGATACGGCGGAACTGGGAATTTCTTCTTACTACGCGGCGGTTGCCCATTTTATTTTTGGGAATATTTCCAAAGCGCTTTCTCTGGCCGAAGAAGCCCGGACAGCATCTCTGGATGCGGTTCTGCCCGGCTGGGCAGACCGGAGCCGTTTTCTGAAAGGCAGGCTTTATTTTGAGACCGGACTATACGAAAAAGCTCTGGATATCTTCGAAGAATTAAAATCCGGTCCTTACGGTTCCATTACGGAAGACTTTACCAATACTGTAAATGCATGGATCTACCGGTCAGGAGTTTTTATCGATCATAAAGCAAGGACGGAAACCGTAAAACTTGCAGGCTTCGACGCCAAATTATTCAGGGCAGAAGCGGCTTTTATCGAAGGGAAATATAAAAAAGTCTTGGAATTAATAAATAAAGTGGACAATTCAGAAATGGACGAGGACATGATTTTAATAGAGCAGTCAGATTGGAGAAGCGGGTTTTATCAATGCGAATTGCTTCTTTTTCCTCTGCATAATCTTAAAAACAGGATGATCAACACCCTCCGGGTTCTTTCACATTGTTACCTGAATAAAGAAGAAGACCGGACAGAAGTAACCGGAGGGGAACCTGCGGATTTCCAATCCGGGATCGCTAAAGCTCACCCGACGGGTTATACCGGCGGCAGTGAGGAAGCAATACGGGAAATGCAATGGATTATGCGGGATGATCTGCCGGAAAAGGATCCTAACGGTTCTTTTTATTTATATTCATACTACCAGCTTCTTAAACAAACCGGAGCCCAGGAAGTAGATATGAATACCGCAATTAGTATTGCATTTAAACGGCTCCAGAAACGGGCAAGCCGCATTGAAGATGCCGATATTAAACGGTCCTTTCTTTCCACCCACTACTGGAACAGCGCCTTAACTGCCGCCGCAAAAGAACATAAACTAATGTAAAGAGTTCAAACTAAACGGCTCCGGACATATTTTTTGCTATATCTTCCGCATTGATACTTAATTTTCCGTCTTCTTTACGGGTTGCAATTTTCTTGAAATAATGGCTATATTTTACATCCATTACAGCTACGTGGCTTAACACCCAGTCTTTAAGAAATCTTGCAAAGCTGGTAAGAACCAGCCTTTTTCCCTCTTCAAAGTCCTTTACAGTTTTAACTATAGTAAGGATAAATTCTTCATGAGTTTTCTTATGTTCATCATAGCCCGGGAATTTTGTTACAAGCATATATTTTTCTTCAGTCGCAAAGTGGACCTTCACATAATCTACTGCCTGTCCAATTACTTCCTTAAAGTAGGCACGTTCCATTGACTCGCTTCCTGAAGCATGATTGAATAGTTCATTAACAAAATCCAAAAGCCCTTTATGCTGGTCATCAATCAGTTTTATCCCCATTGAATAAGAATTAGACCATTTTACATGTTCAACATGTCGTCCATGATGCTCATGATGTATATGATGCCCATGGAGTCCATGATGTATTTGATGACCTTGATGATGTTTATGATGATGCATTATTACCTCCGGATCTTTTTTAATTGTTTTTTCACTGCTATTGTAATATTTTATTCCGGAATTATCAATAAATCAGATTTTTTCAGTGCCTGAAAAGCAGCTTGCCGGGATCCATGGCTGTACCATTTTTCCGCAGTTCAAAGTGAAGGTGGGGTCCTGTGGACTGACCTGTGGAGCCTACTCTGCCGATAACGGTGTTTCCCGTTACAGAACTATCTTGCCTGGCAGAAAAGGAAGAAAGATGGCCGTAAATGCTTACCCAATTGTCAGCATGGGCAATAACAATATAATTACCCAAAACCGGATCGGTTCCCATATCAGCCACTCTTCCTGCTCTGGCGGCGTATACTTCTGTCCCTGTGGGGGCGGCCAGGTCCAGGCCGTTATGGTTCTGGGGCCTGCCGGTAAAGGGGTTTGACCGCATCCCAAAGGGACTGGTAATACGGTAGGATCGCAGGGGAAAGCTAAAGCCCCGGTTAAGGAAGAAACTCCGTTCGGTGGGCATAAAATCAGCGCCGGGAAAAAACAGGAACCGTTCGGGCTGCCCCCCGTTGTTAACCGTGATTATGGTTCCCCCGTTCATATTTCTGGATAAGGAAATGAGAAGTTCCAGGTCGTTACCGGGGTTTTCCGGAATGAATAAGCCCGGCATCGTAGGAAGCAGTATCCGGCCATCCAATGAACCGGAATTGGCTATGCGGTTTAATGTTGCCAGAGAGGCGTAAGGTATATTACACCTGGCGGAAAGACGGAAAATATCTTCATCTTTTTTGGGAGTATAGGAATAGATCTGTAAAAACTCTCTTAAATCCTGTTTAGTATTGGAATTTTGCCCAAAAAGGCGCCGACGGGCCAGCTCCACATCCGCCAGATATTGCTTAAATACAGAATCCCGGGTATCCAGCCTGTCTATAGCGTGAAATACTCCGCCTTCCTCGGCCCACAGATTCCCGCATAAACCCAACCCTTGCAGAAATATGAGGAACAGAAAGGCTGTGATAACAATTTTATTAACAGTCTTAACCAGTTGTCAGCTTAACCTTGAGAAATGGCTTCTGTGGGGCATACAGCTGCACAGGCGCCGCAATCCGAGCATTTTTCCGGATCAATCCACCGGGCATTGTCCTTTTCGGAAATAGCTTCCACAGGACATTCGCTGTCGCATGAACCGCAATTGACGCAAGCATCGGTTACTTTATATGCCATGATTTACCTCTTTAATTAAGTTTCGCCATAGTTTACCATATACTGAAATGATTTTCAAGCTGAATTTCCGGAAAGAATTTCATATTATCGATTAAACAAAGCCGTGTACTGCTCGTTCCTGTTTTTAAGACGCCTGGATAACTGTTCCATGATTGTTTTGTCCAGAGCCGTATCGTATCTTAGCATTTCATCAAACAATGCCGGGGGCAGGATTAGTACTGAAACTGCTGTTTTTGTCCTAACAGTGGCTCCGCGCTTCTCCGAAAGAATATGGCCCATCTCACCAAAAAAAACTCCCTGCTGTAAAATTACCGGTTTTTCGTCACTGTCATCCAGGGACATATATACCTCAACTTCTCCTTCCAGAAGGTAATAGATTTCGGTTCCGCGGTCTCCCCTGGAAAAGATTGTAGTTTCCCCGGGATAAGTATGAAAATACTTTTTTAACCTCCCCTCTACGGAAAAAAACAGCCTGCCAATCAGTCCGGAACGGGCTGTGGGCATCCTGGCCCTCCGGAGCTCTAAAAAAAGGAGCGCATCAAAGGAATCAAGGATCCGGGCAAGCTGGGCTCCAAGAAAGAAAAACATAAAAAAGAAATATACATTCACAAGAAGCACAATAAGGTTTCCCAGGGCTCCGTATAGAAAATTATACCGGGTTTGGTTCAGGAGCATGGTCAGAAGCTGGGATAAAACAGCAGTTGAAAGAACGCAGAAAAGGCTTCCCAAAAAACTAGAAATAGGCCGCGGGCCGTTAGCGGTAAGAAAACGGCAGACAAAATAAAAAATCAGGCCAATTATAAAAAGCGTGACAATTTGGAAATTTAAATGGGACAGGGCCGTAAAGAAAAATGCCGCCCCGGGGAAAAGGTTAAATATTTGGTAAATTTGCCGGGCTGTTTGAGAAAAGATGATCAGGAACAGGGCGCAGATCAGTACGGTAATTTCCACAAGCAAGGTTGCTAAGGTATCTGCAAGGGGGTTCCGCCTGTTTGTTCCGGTAAAAATAATTTTTAAGCCCCTTTGCAGGGAAAGGGCAAACACCCTGCCGGCCCAAAAAATACTTACCCCGGAAACAAGACCTGTTATTCCCCTGAACTGTGAACTTTTTTCGGAGATAGCCGGAAGTTCCTGGATAAACCAGGTTTCGTTCAATATATTGCCCAAAAAGGGAATATTTGCTGCCAGGGCTTCCATGGCCTTGTGATAGAGCGCATATTCAGAGTCCCTTGCCAATGTATGGATTGCGGCAAAAAGAAAAAAAGATACCAGCATTAAGGCCGGAGCGGCAGAAAGAAGAAAACCATAAGCGCAGGCGGCGGCATGGTTTCCAAGTCCGTTTTCGCCAAAAAACCGCAGTGTTATAACCAGGCGTTGTATCTGGGTTTTACAGAATATGAACAGTCCGGCTTTTTGTTTTGCAAGATTCTGTTTCATCGTATTGTCATGATTAAATTATCAGATAAAGCACCAACGCCACTGTGATCAATCCCAGGATTGTGACGAAATATACCCAAAGGGGGAGTTTCCCGGCAGATGCCAGGGGCAACCGCCCGGAAAAATCATTTGGGACCTCCTTCTTTTGCCCGGAATCACAGTAACCGCAGACAGGACAGCCCTTTAAAAAGCGCCCTTCTTCTCCGGTATAACCGCATTGGGGACAACGGACAAAAGCAAAAAACCTGCCGCATTGGGGACATCGATTGGAGTTCCGCTTTACTTCTTCCCCGCAGTTATCGCAGAAAAAATGAGCGGCCATGACCTTGTTTTCCCCTGTATTACCCTGCGGCTTTTTCTGATACCGGGCAGGATCCGCCTTTTTCTACAGAGGCAGCACAGGCTTTGCAGGGAGATTTAGCTTCTCCTCTCCCTGATGTATCGGAACTTTTACTGTCCGAAGAGCCGGTATTTGTTCCTTCTGATTTATTCCTGCCCGATGCTTTGGTATTCTCTTTGTTTTTGTCGTTTACATAAAAACCGGAGCCTTTAAAAATAACGCCGCTCCCGCCGTTTATAAGGCGGCGAAGCTCCTTGCCGCACTCCGGACAATCCGTAAGGGGCATTTCACTCATACTTTGAAAAGCATCAAAATTATGACCACAGCTTTTGCATTCATATTCATATGTCGGCATATGCTTAGTATAACGACATGGTATTAAAAAGTAAAGCAAGGTCTTTTCCGTCCATTGCTTCGGTTTTAAGAATCAGGGCATTGCCTTCCTGCCGGGGATTTTGGGAAAAGAAAGCTCTAACCAGAATTTCCATATCCCTGTACTCGCTAAAGTCTGCTTGAGCCAGTCCCAGCCTTGCCAAAGTAAAGATCCGCTGCAGAGCTGCTGCCAGGGT
>JAIRRF010000093.1 GCA_031256115.1 Treponema sp. | reverse complement strand
TATAATACGAAGGTATCATAGGTTATAATACGAGACTGTTATAGCTAATAATTGAGTCATAAAAAGACTTTGGGCGGGAAACTCGGCAGAGCCTCCCCATGCATGTACAGTTGCACATGTTTTCATGGCATAAAAGCGATGAATTGTTAAATACTATTTTTATCAATATGGTAAATAATTGAGGATTCAACATGTATTTATCCAGGAAATTTATTCGAAAGTCTGGTTTAATATCCCGAGGCTTGCCTCGGCTGAAAGAATTCAACGCTTCGGAGCATTTGGTATTAAACCAGACGATTTAATAAACTTCCTCTCGAACGAGGCGACTGCAAAACTTGCATCGCCTAAAGATACCCCGAGGCTTGCCTCGGGGAGCCTCATTTTGTTTTCTGCTATGTTATTAATATTATCTGTATATGCTTTTTCTTTTGGAATAGGGTATAGTGGCTCATCGCATTCACTTGAAGCATTTAAAGAAAAATTATCTGAATACAAAACGATGCTAATTTAGGTTCTATGAATAATAATTTCTTATGGTAATTTATATTTCTATCTAATTCTTTAATATATTCTACTTCTTTTCATAATAATTTAGATCTGGTTCTTTATAAAAACCTTTGGAAAAAGACAAATTGTCAAATAATAACATTGAGTCCGGAATATATATTTGCAAGTCAATAAAATTTAAATAATTTTTATTTTCATTGATGAAATTCAAAACTGCCCTGTATATGGCTATGTTCCTATTGTTGGTTCCGGGGAAATAAGCCTCTGTTGACACTTGTCCGGCAATATGCTGCCGATTTAATCGGACACTGGAGGTCAAGATGCAATTTCTAACAATACGAGAATGCAGTAAAGCACCAAAGGCTGTTTTACAAAGAAACTGCAAAGTGTATAATAAAACATGAAACGATGTGAATGGGGCGAAGGTTCCGAACTGTATCAAAAATACCATGACACAGAATGGGGCGTTCCGGTTTTTGACGATCGCAAGCATTTTGAGTTCCTTGTACTCGAATCAGCCCAGGCGGGATTAAGCTGGATTACAATTTTAAAGAAGCGGGAAAATTACCGCCAGGCTTATGATGATTTTGATCCCCTGAAAGTGGCCCGCTACACTGAGCGGAAAAAATTGCAATTACTGGCCAATTCCGGAATAGTCCGTAACCGGCTTAAGATTGAGGCGTCAATCAATAATGCAAAGAGGTTTCTGGAAATTCAAAAAGAATTCGGGAGTTTTTCGGCCTATATCTGGGGTTTTGTCAAAGGTACGCCAATTATCGGAAAATGGAAAGCCATTAATGAACTGCCTGCCAGAACAGAACTGTCGGATAAACTTGCCTCTGACATGAAGCGGCGCGGATTTCGTTTTCTTGGCGCTACAATCATGTATTCTCATATGCAGGCTACCGGCATTGTAAATGATCATATTACCGGTTGTTTCCGTTACAGGGAAATAAATGAAATGAAAGCCAAGTTTTCTTCGCCAGGAACCTAAACAGGCTGTTCTGATTAATTCTCAAAACTTTTGTAACGATTGTCACGCTTATCATAGTAAGCGAGATTCTCCGGCGTAAAAAACAAAAAGAATATAATTTTGATGTACTGCCAATCGGTATCTGGATATTCAGGGTTGTAGCCATTGCTGCGGTACTTATGGCCTTTACCATTGTATTCGCCCTGTACCGCGGGTTTCCTAATATTTTAATTGTCCTCGGGATTTTTATCGTTGTATATCAGTTTGTTGCTTCAAAAACAGTACAGGGCCGCCATATATACGCTTTGGGAGGGAATATAAAAGCGGCCAAACTTTCAGGTATCAAAACCGAATGGGTAATGTTCTGGATATACACAAATATGGCGGTTCTTGCATCAATAGCTGCTGTAGTTTTCGCTGCCCGCCTTAACGCTGCCACTCCGAAAGCCGGTCAGGGCTTTGAGTTGGACGCTATTGCCGCCTGTTATGTCGGAGGTTCGGCGGTAACCGGCGGTATTGGCACGGTTATCGGAGCGGTTGTCGGCGGCCTTTTTATTGGTGTTTTGAACAATGGCATGTCAATACTTGGTGTCAGTACCGATTGGCAGCAAACAATAAAAGGATTCGTACTTTTATCAGCGGTCGCATTTGATCTCTATTCCAAAAGAAAAAGCGGCAAATAAGAAAAACTTGTTATTGGATATGAAGCGATGTGAATGGGGCGAAGGTTCCAAACTGTATCAAAAATACCATTTAACCGTTGATGCAAAATAATAAACCGAGGATAATTTTAGTAAGACTTTATCCCCTATTTTTATCTCGCAAAGGCGCCAAGAACGCCAAGGTCACAAGGAAAATTTTTATCTGCAACCATAATGAACCTCCCCGCGGCAAGCCGCGGGGTATTAAACCAGACTTTCGAATAACAGTCATTTAATCAAAATAGATTTCCGGATTTTTATCATACAGAAACCGACCTCTAAACTCTGCTGACCTTATATACCAGAAAGAGATAATATTCCCATTGACACTTGTCCGGCAAGATACTACCATAAAATCGGACACTGGAGGATAAAATGCAATTTCTGACAATACGGGAATTCAGTAAAGCGCCAAAGGCTGCTTTGTCTAAACTTGCAAAAGACGGCAAGGCTGTACTCACGAACAACGGAAAACCGGCTGCTATTATGTTTAATGTAGATACGGAAAACTTTGAAAGAATATTCAAATTAGTGCAAGAAGTTGAAAAACATACCCCAGTTGTCCGAACTCACCGTTCAGTTATTAGCGATAAAGAACGCTCAGATGCGTTTGAAAGGCTTATGAAATTACCCAGAAAAAGAATTCCGCCTGATTTTGACTACAAGAAAGAACTCATGGAGGCAATAGATGAACGCTTTGGCGGTATTAATTGATACTGATGTTCTGCTTGATTTTTTGGTTGACCGCAAACCATTTACAAAATATGCAAAGATGATAATTCAAAGATCTCAGGAAAAAGCAATCAATGCGTTTATAGCCGCCCATAGCATAACCAATATTTTTTACATTTTACGAAAAATATACACAGTTTCTGAACGAAAGCAGCGTTTATTGGATTTGTGCCGATCTATTTCCATTGTAGAAATTGGAAATGAGTTAATAATAAATGCTCTGGCAGATAATGATTTTAGCGATATTGAAGACTGTTTGCAGGCAGAATGTGCAGGAACGGTTAATGCCGATTATATTATTACCCGAAATATTGACGATTACAATCATTCATTGATACCAGCAATTCTGCCAGAAAATCTATTAAAAAAACTAAAGGTTTAAGCAATGCCCGCCCTGCATTGGCTAACAAAGGAAACCGACCTCAAAACCTCCGCCAATACCCCATGCCGGATCGATGAAAGACGCATTAAAAACGATATATCCTTTGAAAACCTTGCCGCGCATATATTCTTTTCCGAAACCAAAGCACCCATGAAGAGGCCCAAAAACAAATCGAAGAAATCGGCGTTTCTTGGCATATATAACGATACTGCCTACGCGCTGTTGTATAACGGTATTTTGGTTGTTGAATATAAAGGAGCTCACATTGCAGACAGCCAGGATACAAAAGAAAAAACTTTGATCGGTGAATTATGGGAAAAACACATGAAAGGCAAAGGTTTATTCCTGCTTGCTGTGAAAAATAAAGACGGCAAAACCGTTGCTGAACAAATACAAGCAAAAATACATGCAAGATAATCTTCCCCCCTATCTGGAAATTCTTAACCCTGAGCAGCGGGAGGCGGTTCTCCACAGTGGTAAAAACCTGTTGATCCTGGCCGGAGCGGGATCGGGGAAGACCAGGGTGATCACCACAAAAATTGCCTACCTAATCCGGGAACAGGGGCTCGATCCCCGGTCGATCATGGCGGTAACCTTTACCAACAAGGCGGCCCGGGAAATGGCCGCCAGGGCCCGGCTTATCGACGGCCGGGCCGGGGACGCCATGATGCGGACCTTCCATTCTTTTGGCGCATGGTTCCTCCGCCGTCATGCAGTATTGGCAGGGCTTAATTCCAATTTTGTTATCTACGACGAAGACGATACGGTCTCCCTGCTTGGGACCATCGACGAAGAAAGCCCCCGGGCAGTGCTAAGGACAACAGCGGCGTTGATCTCCCGGGCCAAGGATTATTTTCTTTCCCCCGACGATCCTGAGCTGGATTTGATCGATTACCGTCCGGAATTCAGAAAAACCTATGCTCTCTATGAAGAACGGTTAAAAAAAATCGGCAATATGGATTTTGGGGATTTAATAAAAAAGCCGGTGGAAATACTCCGGAGTAATCCTGATCTTGCCCGGCGTTTCCGGGAGCGTTTTAAGGTTATCATGGTTGACGAGTATCAGGATTCCAATATTGCCCAGTTCAAACTACTTGCCGAACTTTCAGGGCCGGAAACCTATCTCTGTGTTGTGGGGGACGACGATCAATCCATTTACCGTTTTCGTGGCGCGGAAGTGCGGAACATACTGGAGTTTCCCGAACGTTTTCCCGGCACAGATATAATCAGACTTGAACGGAATTACCGTTCATTCGAACCTATTCTGAATCTTGCATCCTCGGTGGTGGATCACAACAGGGGCCGGCTGGGAAAAACCCTCCGGGCCGAACGGGGCCGGGGAAAGCTTCCTGAATTGGCTTTCCTTCCTGATCAGGATGAAGAAGCGGCGCATTGCGCCGATTTGATCCAGGGAAAAAGTACAGGATCTGTCAGATCTGTATATTCGGATTGGGCAATACTCTACCGGACCAATGCACAATCTTTGGGTTTTGAGACTGCTCTGCTCAAACGGGGTATTCCCTATAAAGTTGTGGGTTCCCTGAAGTTTTATGAACGGGAAGAAATAAAAGACGCACTAGCTTTGCTGGCCTTAATGGTGAATCCCCTGGACGAAGTAGCCTTCCGCCGGATTATTAACAAGCCTGCCCGGGGCATAGGAGGAACAACCCAAGACAAGATCCTTGAATCAGCATATGCCAATCCCCCGGTGGAAGGGGGCCTCTTGGCAGCAGCCCGGAACTGTTCCCTTTCCGCCAAGGCGGCGGCAGGTATAGAAATCTTTGCTTCATTTATGGATAAAGCAAAAAAACTTATTTCTCCGGAAGAACAAAAAACAAAAAACATTGAACCGGGAAGCTCCTCCAAAAAAACAGGAAAAATAACAAAATGGTCTGCCAAAAATCCAATCCGTGCAGATGAAGGATTATCCGTTTGTGTTGCCTCCCTGATCCAGGATTCGGGCCTGGCGGAATATCATAGTACCCATGACGAAATAAACGGCCTCCAGCGGCTGGGCAATTTACAGGAACTGGTTAATGCCGCAAGCCTTTATCCGGCTTCAGAAGAAGGACTTGCGGAATTTCTTGAACACATTGAATTGGATCGTTCTATAGAAGAAAACAAGGATACCGGCAGCGATTTTGTTACCCTCATCACCCTGCATAATACCAAGGGCCTGGAATTTAAACGGGTGATTATGACCGGCCTGGAACAGGGGATCTTTCCAAGGGAAGATAAGGAAGGAGACGACCTGGAAGAAGAACGGCGGCTCTTCTATGTGGGAGCCACCAGGGCTATGGATGAACTTTACCTTTGTTCCTGCGCCTTCCGCCGCATGTTCGGCAGAACCAGTATAATGACGCCGTCCCGCTTTCTCTACGAACTGGATACATTATCCATAAGGATTATTGGAAAGGCCCCCATCGGTTTCGCCGGAAAAACCGGGCTGAAACAACCGGCTTTGATTCGGGCGGCAAAAATTTCTTCAGACGGCCGCTGGAAACAGGGAGACAGGCTCTTCCACGATGATCAAGGTTACGGCGCAGTTATGGATATTTCTGAAACCGATGACGGCCCCATTGTAAAGGTTTGTTTTGATAACGGACAAACAAGAAGATTTTTAAGCTTGTACCAAAGCGGAAACTTTACCAAAATAAAAGAAGATGAATGGGGATAATCTTTTACGACTTGTTCCGCCGGTACTCCGGGCCAGGGGATGGCGGCTCTATACAAAGCAGGGCCGCCTGGTGGATCTATGGCAATTCGGCGGCAGGGCAATCCTGGGCCACAAGCCGCCGGGACTTCTTCGGGCTCTAAAAAATAATGCAGAAAGAGGTCTTTTTACACCCTTTCCCCATTTTGCCGAAGACCGTCTCCATAAAGCTCTTTCAGCTTTGTTTCCCGGCTTTGCTTTCCGCCTGTTCGAAAATGAAGATTTTTTGTACCGCGCCATAAACGACAGCGGGCTGACATATTGTATTCGAAAATGGCGGCCGTTTCTGGAACTGGCAGATTCTGAACCAATATCAAATCTCGTACTGCCCTGTCCTTTTCCCGGCGCTCCGGCAATAATTGCCTTTCACCCGGACGAAGACATTGCAAACAAAATTCCCCCTTCCCAGCTTCTTTCTCCGGTTTCCCTGGCTGCGGCGGCAAGATGTATCTACGATCTTCTTGCCGCAAAGTCCAGGGGAAATTCCGTTTTTCCCAGGGTGTTCCGGGCCTTAAAAAAAAGTACAATCTGGAAAAGGCAGGGCATTTATCTGTTTTTTACTGCAAATGCGAATAACGCAAGCAAAGAACATATCATTGGGACCAACCAGGACTATCCGGTAATATTCCGGCGTTTTCTTGAAGGAGGTTTCCTTTTGCCGCCATCGCCGGAAGAGCCCGCCATCCTGCCCGGTGAACTTTCTCCGGGAGAAGAAGCAAAACTGGCGGGGCTGCTGGAATGAAGCTTTTGATGGCTGATATGATTAAAAATAATCACTAAAAGTAATACTAAACCCCAGATAAGGTTACGAAAGAAATTTGAAACCCCTGGAAACATATTAAAACCGGATGACAGGATCTGAAGAATAAAAACAGCCAGGACAATCCCTCTTGTTTTGCCATAACCGCCTTGAGGATTTATACCGGCAAGGACACAAACAAGAATTGCCTGAAGAGTATAAGAAGTACCAAAATCAGAACGGGCGGAGTTAAAACGTGAACACATTAAGATACCGGAAACGGCGGCAAGCATGCCTCCCATCATATAAGTCTGAAAGGTAGTTTTGCCGGTATCTATACCCGCATAACGGGCAGCAACAGCATTGCTTCCCATCATTCGAACTTTGTATCCGTAGGCTGTTTTTGCAAGTATATAGGAAATTACCACACTGCATATTATGACATCGACTGTTGTGATAGGCAATATGCCGATAAGAGTCTTGTTAAAAACATCAGAAAGTATTGGAGGAAGGCCTTTTACGGAAGAACCTTTTGTAATAGCTATTGCAAGCCCTAAAATCAAATCCCCGCTGCCCAGTGTTGCAAGCATGGGCGGTATGCCTATTTTTGCAATTAAAAACGCACTGCAGGCGCCGCATATTAAACCTATAAGAAGGGCAAAAACTATTGCCAAAACAAGAATTCCAACGGTTGCCGGGGTAGAAGCCTCCCGGGGCATTACTGCTACCAGGAACATGCAACTGGAAATACCCGCAAGATTTGCCACTGCCACAATGGAAAGATCAATACCGCCTGAAATCATCGACAGCATCATCGCAAGAGATAAGACTCCGTATTCGGGGAACAGGTAGAGCATGGAGACGGTATATCTTCTTGTCACAAACACAGAAGGATTAAGCATGGCCATTAATATGTATGCAAAAATCAACATTATGAGGAGTTTGGTGATTTCATTGTTTTGCCGAAAAATTCCGGGCAGTTTTAATTTCCCACTCATGGTAATTGCCTATTAATTCTCCAATACAACCGTGTTAACTTTTCCCCTGGCCCGCAGAGTTCTGAACGATGTGATCCCAATACCCACTACGATAAAAATTCCGGTAAAAAATTTGCTCCAGTATGACGGTATACCCAAAAGAATTAAACTGTTTGTTATCATCGTCAGAAGCGTTACTCCAAGCAAAGTACCGGTTATTGTTCCCTTTCCTCCATAAAGACTTACACCCCCCAAAACGACAGCGGCAATACTGGATAATTCATAGCCTATTAGCGTTGTTGGCTGTACCATTCCTGTCAAAACTACCCGTACCATGCCGACAACGCCGGAGATCATGCCCATAAATGTAAAAACAAATATCCTGGTTTTTACTACATTGAAACCTGCCCTTTCACAGGATACCGGGTCTCCTCCCAAAGCGTATATTCCGCGTCCCAGCATGGTATAGCGCATGATAAAAAACATTATGACTACTGCTGCAGGAAGAAAAAGAAATACCGACGGTAGAGAACTTAAAATATCCAATTTGGAATTATAAACGGTATATAAGAAGGATTTTGAAAGAGAAGCCACCGGGGACGGCAAGATTGAGATGACACTGCTTTTTAAAACACCCTGCATAAAACCAAGAAAAATACTTCCGGTTCCCAAAGTAATAATAAGTGTAGGCAGTTTAAGCCAGGCTGCAAGGATTCCGTTAATAGCACCCAGGAAAGCACCCAAAATAGCGCAAAGTATAAAACCAACGACTACCGGCCCCTGATACTGGATTGTTACAAACCATTTTATTACCGCATACATGCTTAACATGGAAATGGCCGGAAAAGAGATATCGATATTACCGGAAATCAAAATTATCATGGTTCCCAGACCAAGCATGCCGGGAACAATGATGCTTCTTGCAAGATCGGTAATGTTATTTGCTGTAAAAAACTGACCGCTGGTCCCTTGAATCAGGCAGCCTAAAGCCAGGATAGTACAGGCAACATAAAATTCATTACGCTTAAAAAGCGGCATTATTTTTTCTCCCGCCGGTTTATTACCAGGGCTGTAAGCTGTTCTTCATCCAGACTGGTATTAATTTGTTCATTGACAATACGGCCCTTGTCAATGATTAATATGCGGTTGCAGTTTTTTAATACTTCGGCCATATCATCGGAAATTAGTATTATTGCCATCTTTTTTTCAGCCGCAAGATCACGAAGAAGTACATGGATATCGAATTTCGAACCAACATCTACACCTACAGTCGGGCCGTTTAAAATCAGTACTTTTGGTTTAATTTCCAGCCATTTGCCAAGTACTGCTTTTTGCTGATTACCGCCTGAAAGAGTACTGACGGGATCTCCGGTTTTGTTTATTTTTATGGCCAATTTATTAATCCATGAATTGATATTTTTTTCCAGCCGGACTAAATTAATTTTTCCCCATTTTTCTACAAAGCTGTCTATGGCCGAAATGGCAAGATTGTCCATAACAGGTTGTCTTAAAAAAAGTCCTTCGGTCAGGCGATCCTCGGGCAGATAGGCGATGCCGTGTTTTATTGCATCCAATGGACTGTCAATTCTTACCGGGACTCCGTCCACATAAACTTTACCGCTTGCCTTATACAGACCAAATAAAGCTTTTGCCAGTTCTGTACGTCCGGATCCTAAAAGTCCCGTTATTCCCAGAATTTCTCCCGGAAATATTTCAAAATTTACATCTTCAAAAGCGTTAGTCAGTGAAAAATTTTCCACTTTAAAAAGACTGCGGCTTTTATCGGTATCTCCTGTACTAAAATATTCTTCTTTTATCTGCCTGCCGGTCATATGATAGATAAAACTTTCGTTATTAATATTTGAAGCATTATCCGTAACGATAACTTTTCCATTCCGGAGAACAGTAAAATAATCGGCTATTTCAAAAACCTCATCCAGTTTGTGACTCACAAATAATATTGTTATTCCTTCTGATTTGAGCTGTCGGATTACAGAAAAAAGCTTTTCTACTTCGCTGCGGGTTAATGCAGAAGTTGGTTCATCCATAATAATTAACTTGGCATTGTACAGAATGGAACGGGCGATAGCTACAAGTTGTTTGTCTGCGACTGAAAGATTTTCCACCATTTCATCCAACGGAATGGATATTCCGATATGGGCCAGGGATTCTTTGGCAATTTCCCTGATTTTTTTCCAGTTAACAAGTTTTTTCCGGTTAAAAAGTTCATAGTTCAGGGAAATATTTTCCATAACCGTAAGATTCGGAAAAATGGAAAAATCCTGATAAATAACCTGAATACCCATGTGAATAGATTCAATGACAGATAAATTTTCTTTGGTTTTTCCGTTAATGGTGATAGTGCCGCTGTCACTTTTATAAAATCCGGACATTATTTTAATAAGGGTAGATTTTCCTGAACCGTTTTCTCCGGCAAGACAGTGTATTTCTCCCTTTTTTAAAGCCAGATTTACCTGATCCAGGGCTTTAACGCCGCCGAAATTTTTGGAGATTTGCTTTAATTCTAAGAAGTTTTCCGGCACTTTGTTTTCCGCAGCAAAGCAGCATGGCGATACTGTAAAATTCTCTGTTTTTGAGAATCATACAGATCGCCATATTGTGCTCTAGAATTGATACAAATGCATGTTTTCTTTGGTAATAACCAGCCAGCCGCTGCCGCTTAACATATTACCGTCAATGTTCAGGCTTTCGTAGCCTTCAACGCCCAAATTAAGGCCGGCTCTGATTTCTCCCTTTCTGCCGTCCAGAATCATTACGGCCAATTCCAGCATAGCCTTTCCGGAAAGTGCAGGGTCCCAGCACAAAACCGCAGGATTTGAACCGGAAATAAGATAAGGCTCTGCCACTGAAGTGACAGAAGTTCCAACGGCCCATATTTGTCCGTTTTTGCCGAGTTCATCAATTGCTTTTCCGGCGCCCGGAGGATCGTAGCTGGATGCTCCAAGAAATCCCCTGATGTTTGGGTACTTCTTAATCATTTCTTTGGTCTTCTCGTAGGCCAGTTCCATGTTGTCTTCACATTCAATTTTCTGTTCCGGTACCAGAGTTAAACCGGGATATCTTGCTTTCTGATGGGCAATGGCTGAATCCATCCATTCGTTGTGGGAAACACTGGACAAGAAAGCTACCATTGTAACATACTCGCCGTTTTCGCTCATCGCCCTGGCAAGTTCATCCATCATATAGGCGCCGTAACCCTGGTTATCAAAAGCTTCAATATTAAAATCTACATTAACCATACCGGGCGCCTCATGACTGATGACAACAATTCCCATTTCCCGGGCCCGTTTCATTAAAGGCTCACAGGCATCGGGATCAATGGGGACTACACAAAGAGCATCAATCCCCTGGGCAATGAGTTCTTCCAATACCTGAATTTGCTGGGCAGAATCGGTTATGGGCGGTCCCTTAACATAGCAATTGTAACCCGTTGCTCTTGCAAATTCAAGGACACCTTCTTCGAGGCGCAGAAACCACGGATCCGACATGTCCTTTACTACCGTGGCGATGGTGTAGGTTTTCTTTCCGCCGCCGCCGTCTTTGGCTCCTCCACAGGCCATAAGAATAATTATCATTACAGCCAGTAGAAATACCATTCCTTTTCTTTTCATTTCTTTTCCTCCAAAATGATTTTATACTCCTTTTATTTAGTTTATTGTACAGGAAATTGCATAATTCCTTGTACAATAAACAATTACCATCGAAAATAGTCAATTAATTAAATTAATTGACTATACTACCGCTCCTACGGTAGTTTTGCCTTATCTCTTATTTTTTTTAATTCCCGCATAAATGAATCATCAATACCAAAAAAATCATGAACCTTGTTGTACTGTGCGTACAATTCATTATAGATCCTGTGATTCTCTTTGTCTGCCTTGTATTCCAGGCAGTCTTTTGGAATTAAAGCTGCCGCCGCTTCCTGAACAGTAGCAAATCCTCCACGTTCGGCGCCCAACGCCGCCGCCGCACATACCGCTGAACCCCTGGCAGGCACATTGTCGATTGTTGGAACAATGATTGTGTCCCCTAAAATATCCGCCAAAAGCTGCATAACAAAAGGACTTTTAACGGCAAGGTTGCCCACCGCAATTATTCTGGTGATCGTTATGCCGTTTGTCCGGTAGTTTTCCATAATCCGCCGGGATCCAAACAGGTTTGCTTCAACAAGGGCCCGGTATATTTCTTCCGGTTTTGTTGTCAGTGTAAGTCCTACAATAAGTCCCGAAAGATTATAATTGGCCAGGACACTGCGATTTCCGTTCAGCCAGTCCAATGCTGCCAATCCGCTCTCGCCTGGTTTTAGTGCCGCTGCTTTTTTGTCCATCAGCTTTAACAGTGAAATACCCTGCTTTGCAGCCTCTTCCGTATATCCTGCGGGCATACAGTTTTCAACATACCATTGAAAGACATCCCCCGAGGCGGGCTGCCCCGATTCATAGCTGTAACAACCTGGGACCATTCCATCCCCCGCTATGGCGCAGACTCCGTCAAAGGCAATGTAATCTTTGGAGATCATTTGATGACAAGTTGATGTCCCCATTACCAGGAGCATATCCCCGCTTTCAGTTGCACCGGCTCCGCATCCGGCCACTGCACTGTCGCTGTGCCCGGAACAGATTATTGTATCAGGCGTTAATCCCATGAGATCTGCCATTTCCGGCTTTAAGGTCCCGACTGCTTCTCCAACCAGAACTTCTTTTCCCCGCATTTTTTCTGCAACCACATCAGCAAAACGGGGATCCATTGCCTGGAAAAAGCTTTTTTCCGGAT
>JAIRRF010000075.1 GCA_031256115.1 Treponema sp. | reverse complement strand
GTTCCGGTAAGTCCATAGCCAGGGTAATAATTGGCTTTGGTTCTCCTGTTATTATTTCCCAATTTGGAAGAATAGTCCTAATTAAAAAAATCCGGGGAATTGCGTCATGGACCTGATATCCCAATTTTTCTGCAAGTTTGGGATTGTTCCAATTGGCAACACGATTTATATATGGGCCGGTATCTTTCGGATAATTTTTCCAGAGAGCGGATCGCCCGGCATAAATGCTTTGGCCCAGGATTTTTAGGGAGCGTTCCACGGTTTCTTTTGTTTCATTTTCTTCATTTTCATCCAGGGAAAGGAGAAGTAAAGCCATGGAGTTAACCGCTTTAAAAAGCCGTTCCTGGCGGGCTCGGATATTGGGTAGTATTACAGGCCGGTATCCATTCCAGCCTTTTTCAATATGCATTTTTTCTCCATATGTTACAAAAGTATTGTCGTTTCTATAAATAAAATACTAATATATTGCAGAAAAACAAAATTTGGTAATTAATTATTTAAATGTTGTGGCTGTTTCGATCGTTGCTTGTCCTTTTTATTTACACCGGCTTATCGATTTATATAGGGTTCCGGCTTTTTGCCTTTGGGAAACTATTACGGCCTTCTCTTAAACACCGGTTTTTCTGGCCCATTTATGCACTCTTAACATATAGTTTTATCCTGATTGTTCTTTTCCGCCTGGACCGGATTATGGTCATCCGCATTACAGCCATGTACTGGCCTGCGTTTTTTGCTTATTTGTTTTTATTCATTTTTCTCTTTGACTTTATTGCCCTGATTCTGTTTATTTTTCGCAAAATAACTTTCCGGCGGACTTTCCGCTTAATGCCTGTCGGCTCCGGAGCGGCCCTTTGTTTAACAGTTTTATTACTATTATACGGCTCTTTTCATGCCCGGGATATCAGGACTATATCCTATCAGCTTTCCTTTTCAGCGGGAAACACCGGTGAAAAATTAAGGATTGTTTTGGTTTCGGACTTACACATCGGCCCCACTGTAGGAAAAAAATGGACTGCCCGGATTGTGGACAGGATTAATAACGCCTCTCCGGACCTGGTTTGCATGGCAGGAGATATTTTTGACAGTGGTTTGGAGGGAATAATAGATCGGGAAGCTATAGCCACCGAACTTAGGCGGATCAATGCTCCTCTGGGAGTCTATGCATGTCCCGGCAACCACGATACTAATCGACGTACCCGTTCCCTGGAGGAAATTGCCCATTTTCTTTTGGATTCAGGGGTTACTCTGCTTTTAGATGAACTTGTCCAAATAAAAACAGAGAAAACTCTTATTATTATGGCAGGCCGCCGGGATGCCCGGCCCATCGGCATGGACAGCCGTCGGCTTACCCTGGAAGAATTGACAACCCCTGTTACCGGTATCCTCGAAAACCCTGCCGATGCTCCTGGCAAGGATGTTGAAAGAAGTCTTAAACCACTGGTGATTTTACTGGAACATCAGCCTCTGGAACTGCCGCAAGCAGCAGAGCTGGGGATAGATCTGGTCCTCAGCGGCCATACACACGGAGGTCAATTTTTTCCGGGAAATCTGTTTACCCGGGCAATTTTTAAAAATTACGGCGCAGTAGATTACGGTCATTGGCAAACAGGCAATACCCAGGCGGTGATCAGCTCCGGCGCCGGAGTATGGGGACCTCCAATACGGATCGGTACCAATTCGGAAATAGTCCTGTTGGAAATATTGTTCTAGCCATTGACCATATGGTATTTCCGGAATTAAAATGAAAGAAACAATTTCCAGGTAAAATCCTGTTGTCAGGAGCTATGGAGGTAAATTATGGCGAAGGTTGAACTAATAAACATTTGTAAGACCTACGATGGCGGCGTAAAAGCGGTAGAAAATGCCAACATTACGGTAGAAGACAGGGAATTTGTGGTACTTGTCGGCCCTTCAGGCTGCGGTAAGTCCACTACCCTTAGGATGGTAGCCGGGCTGGAGGATATTACCAGCGGGGACCTGCTCATTGATGGAGAAAAAATGAATGAGGTGCCCCCCAAGGATCGGAACATTGCAATGGTTTTCCAAAACTATGCTTTGTATCCTCATATGTCGGTGTACGAAAATATGGCCTTCGGCCTGAAAATAAAGAAGGTTCCCAAGGCAGAAATCGATCAAAGAGTTCACGAAGCGGCAAAAATTCTTGACATAGAGCAATATTTGGATCGTAAGCCCCGGGCGCTTTCCGGCGGGCAGCGCCAGCGGGTAGCTGTGGGCAGGGCAATCGTCCGTAATCCCAAGGTCTTCCTTTTTGACGAACCACTTTCCAATCTTGACGCCAAACTCAGAGTCCAAATGAGGGCGGAACTTTCGGATCTGCACCTGCGGCTTAACGCGACCATGATCTATGTCACCCATGACCAGGTAGAAGCAATGACCATGGCGGATAAAATAGTTGTTATGAAGGACGGAATAATCCAGCAAATCGGCAGCCCCCTGATACTTTATAACAACCCGGCCAATAAATTTGTGGCCGGATTTATTGGTTCGCCGCCAATGAATTTCCTTACTTTAAGATTTGATTCTGATGTCTTAAAAGGAGAAAACATTGAACTGCAGCCAATTGCCGCCCATGCAAAGATATTGAAAAACTTCTCGGGCAGGGAAATACTCCTTGGTATCCGACCGGAAGATCTTGGCTTTACGGAATCACCCGAGCCCAAAAACAATATTCCCGCCAAGATCACCGTAGTAGAGCCTTTGGGAGCGGACATACACCTCTGGTTAAATGTGGGGAATCAACCCATGGTAGCCCGCACCATGCCTGATCATGCTTTTAAAGTGGGTGAAACAGCCAATTTTAAGGTAAATATGGAAAAAGCCCATTTCTTTGACCGGGAAACAGAACTTTCTATTTTAAGCGGGTAGATTTAGATGAAAAAGTATTGACATTCCATGTGGTTTTTTGATATTTTATAGGCAATTCCCCCGTTGAGGGGGTAATATCCATACATTATTTTAAATTTCGGGCGTCGTTGCTTATGATGTCCGGCAAATGTGAAAGAGGAGAAATTATTATGGCGAAACAGTTGTTGTTCAACGAAGAGGCCCGGCGCAAATTGCTTGCCGGGGTTGAGCAGATTTCCAGGGCCGTCAAGGTAACTCTGGGCCCCAAAGGACGAAATGTCCTTCTTGACAAGAAATTCGGGGCGCCGACGGTCACCAAGGACGGTGTTTCGGTCGCTAAAGAAATCGAGCTGGCCGATTCCTACGAGAACATGGGAGCCCAGCTTCTGAAAGAAGTGGCCACCAAAACCAACGATGTAGCCGGAGACGGCACCACCACGGCAACAGTATTGGCTTATTCTCTGATAAAAGAGGGTCTTAAGTCCGTAGCCGCCGGGATGACCCCCCTGGAGCTTAAACGAGGTATCGATAAGGCTGTGACAATTGCCGTGGAAGAAATCAAGAAAAATTCCAAAGAAATCAAGGACAAGGAAGAGATTTCCCATGTGGCATCGGTTTCTGCCAATAATGACCTCGAAATCGGCAAAACAATAGCCGATGCCATGGAAAAAGTCGGGAAAGACGGGGTTATTACCGTAGAAGAATCCAAAACCATGGATACCACCATCGAATTTGTAGAAGGGATGCAGTTTGACCGGGGTTATATTTCCGCCTACTTTGTTACAGACCGGGATACCATGACCAGTGTCTACGAAGATGTGTTCATTCTGATCCACGACAAGAAGATTTCCAGTATGAAAGATATGCTGCCCATGCTGGAGAAGGTTGCCCAGAGCGGAAAACCTCTTCTTATTATTGCCGAAGATGTGGACGGTGAAGCCCTTTCTACCCTGGTAGTGAACAGCCTCCGGGGAACCCTGAGAACCTGTGCGGTTAAGGCTCCCGGTTTTGGGGACCGCCGAAAAGCCATGCTGGAAGACATTGCCATCCTTACCGGAGGCGAGGTTGTTTCCGAAGAACTGGGACTTAAACTGGAAAATACCGAAATGTCCCAGCTTGGAAAAGCCAAAACCATTAAAATCGA
>JAIRRF010000017.1 GCA_031256115.1 Treponema sp. | reverse complement strand
CTGGGACCTTCATGTTAAGGAAGTACTCCGGGTAAGTACAGAAGAAAACCTTGCCATGATTTTTGAAACCATCGAGTATTTAAAGTCCCAGGGCCGGATGGTTCTTTTTGATGCGGAACATTTTTTTGACGGCTGGAAGGAGAACCCTGCCTATGCCCTTTCTACTCTCAAGGCTGCTTTTGATGCCGGGGCGGACCGCATAGTTCTTTGTGATACCAATGGCGGTTCTTTTCCCAACGAAGTCAGTGCGGGGGTAGCAGCAGCAATTACCGCACTGGGTAGCAGCGGAAAGGATCTGGGCTTGGGCATCCATGCCCACAATGATACGGGGCTGGCCATTGCGGTTTCCCTGGCTGCGGTAGAAGCTGGCTGTAATCATGTGCAGGGGACTCTTGTTGGTTTCGGAGAGCGCTGCGGCAATACAAGTCTTTCGGCTCTGATTCCAAACCTTGAAATAAAGTTAGGCAAGCGGTGTTTACCGGAAGGCAGACTGGAACGGATTTCTCTGCTTACCCGGCTGGTGGCGGAAGTAGCCAATGTACCCCTTCCTTCTTCCACACCTTATGTGGGAATTTCCGCTTTCTCCCATAAAGCGGGAATGCACGGGGACGGAGTTTTAAAAATAACCCGTTCCTTTGAACATGTCGATCCTGTATTGGTTGGAAACGGACGTAATTTTTTAATGAGCGAAGTGGGGGGGCGTTCAGCCATTGCCGAGCGGGCCAGAAAGGTCGATCCTTCTCTTTCGCGGGATCATCCGGCGGTAAAGGTTGTGGCGGAAAAAATTAAAACCATGGAAGCTGCCGGATGGGCTTTTGAGGGGGCCGATGCAAGTTTTGAATTATTGGTCCGGCGGGAATTAGGTTTGTATAAACCCCTTTTTACAATCCTGGCTTACAGGGTAATGAGCGAACATCCCACGGGCCAGTCCATTGCCTGTTCCCATGGCTGGGTTAAAGTTTGGGTGGATGGACAGGATGAGGTTGCCGCCGCCGAAGGGAACGGCCCGGTTCATGCCCTGGACTGCGCCCTTAGGCGGGCTCTGTGCCGTTTTTATCCCAGTCTGGAACAAATACGGCTTACCGACTACAAGGTCCGGGTTATTGATGGAGGAGCGGCCACCGCCGCAAAGGTAAGGGTGTTAATCGAATCCTCCAGCGGACCCCGAACCTGGACCACCGTTGGAGTATCCGATGACATTATTGATGCCAGCAGAATTGCTCTGGTGGATTCTATTGAGTATAAGTTGATCGAGGAAGTTATAATATAATCATAGCGGGGTCTTCCCCTATTTATCGTTGCGGCGGTTTTTTATTCGAAAGTCTGGTTTAATACCCCGGGCTTGCAGCGGGGAGGTTCATTGGAAGGGGCGGGGAGGGCGGTTGGGTTATTATTTAAAACCGGAATTTAAAAAACTACTTATGACAATCGAAAAAACCTTTCCCATTCCGGGTCGTTTCCGTTCAAAACTGCCGGGAAATGTGGCGGAACTTTCACGGCTTTTAACCACTGCCCGGGCTGAACGGGATACGGGTTATTTGAATCGGCCCAATTTGCTCTCTGCCTATCTCTATTATTTTTTACCCTGGAATATTTTCCGCCTGTGCTGGCTTTTTTCACTCCAAAACGAGTCATCGCTTCTTTTCGAAAGACAAAGTTTTTTATCTTCCCTTAAAGACGGAGATCTTATTGCTGATCTGGGTTCCGGGCCTCTTACCTTTCCGATAGCCCTCTGGATCGCTTTTCCGGAGCTCCGCCGGGTAAAACTGGAATTCCGCTGTGTCGATAAAAGCGCCGCCATCCTTGATGCAGGGTACAAATTGTTCAAAGCCCTGTCCAACAGAAATAATGAAGTTTCAGGCGGCGCAGCCTGGAAAATCAAAACCATCCACGATTCCATATACATGCCGCGTCTAACGGCAAAATTGGTAACAGCCGTTAATCTGTTTAACGAAGTAATTTCAGGCCGGAACAGTGTTGAAATAAAAAAAGCTGCCGCCCTCCTTGCCGGACTATGCGATGCCAATGGATCTATTTTAGTGGTAGAACCGGGGAACCCCCAGGGAGGTGCATTTATTTCGGCTCTCCGGAGCGTCTTGCTTGAAAGGGAAAAATATCCGGCTTCCCCCTGTCCCCATGCCGGACCATGCCCGTTGCCGGGAAAGAAAAAATGGTGTCATTTTGCCTTTGAAACTGGTTCTGTACCGGCGATCTTGCATAAACTATCCCTGGCGGCGGGGATCCCCAAGGAAAGGGCAACCCTTAGTTTTTTATTGACTCAGCCGGAACAACCTGCTGGAATAAAAAGCTGGACTGCCGGGGAAACCATAAACGTTAGGATTATCTCAGATACGTTTCCTGTCTCAATAAAAAATCAAGAACCCCGTTTTGGCTGCTATGGCTGTTCCAAAAAAGGACTGGTTCTGGTAACCGGTAACCCCGCAAATCTCGGCAGCCGGATTAATTCCTGTACTTCGGGGGCCTTATTAAAGCTGCCCTTTATTGCAGCAGATGCCCAAAAAGACAGAAAAACCGGAGCATTAATTGTTCCTCTTGACACCAGAATTTTCCCGTCATATTCTGTATAAACCATAAAGACATTTGGTTATCCACAGGGAGGAAAAATGAAAAAAATCAGTATACTTTTGCTGGCAGTTTTTGTATTGCTGGCAGCCTGCAGTCCAAAAGAAACACAACAGCAACAGAGGACAGCGGATACTTTTGAGCTTGCATTGGTAACGGATCTTGGCACTATCGATGACAAATCCTTTAATCAGGGATCCTGGGAAGGATTGGTTCAATATGCCAACGAAAAAAACATTACCCACAAATACTACCAGCCGGCAGAGCAAAGCGACGATGCATATCTTTCGGCTATAGATCTTGCCGTAAGGGGGGGCGCCAAGATTATTGTAACCCCGGGATTTCTGTTTGAAGTGCCGATTTTCACTGCCCAGGACCGCTATCCCGACGTACAATTTATTCTGGTAGATGGCTCGCCCAATAACGGCGATTGGGGCAACCCTAACGGCCCCACTTTTAAAACCGGTAACAACACTGTGGGGATCCATTATGCCGAAGATCAGGCTGGGTTCCTGGCAGGTTACGCAACCGTTAAAGACGGTGACAGAAGGCTTGGCTTTATGGGCGGAATGGCGGTTCCTGCGGTTGTCCGCTTCGGTTATGGTTTTGTTCAGGGAGCGGAATTTGCGGCCAGAGAACTGGGATTATCAACAGGTTCAATTACCATAAATTATCACTATACCGGTAATTTTAATGCTTCGCCTGAAGCCCAAACGCTGGCTGCTTCCTGGTATAATGCCGGGGTAGATGTGATCTTTGCCTGCGGCGGCGCAGTTGGCAACTCAGTCATGGCTGCGGCTCAACAGGCCGGAAAAAAAGTAATCGGTGTTGATGTGGATCAATCTGGTGAATCCCCCACAGTAATCACCTCAGCTATGAAAGGGCTTCGTCCTTCGGTTTACTCCTGTATTTCGGATTATTATAATGGCCGTTTTCCCGGCGGACAGTCCCTTGTTTTCTCCGCTGCAAATGACGGTGTCGGCCTTCCCATGGATACATCCAAGTTCCAGTCCTTTAGCAAATCCGATTATGATGCAATTTACCGGCAGCTTGTTTCAGGGAGTATTCCAAGAATGGAAAATCTGGAAAATGAAGGAAGCCCCAGGGTTGTTCCGGTTACTATTGCCAGGGTTACTGAGGTTAGATAGGTAGTGGATAGTGGGTAGTGGTTAGTATTCAGATATTCTAACCGTTACTCACTTGCTAATAACTACTTACTAATCACTAAGTTTACGTATGGATTTCATTATCGAGATGTGCGGAATTACCAAGGTATTCCCTGGTATTATCGCCAACGATGATATCACCCTTCAGCTTAAAAAGGGGGAAATCCACGCCCTTTTGGGAGAAAACGGCGCCGGAAAATCAACCCTGATGAGTATTCTGTTTGGGTTGTACCAGGCTGAAAAGGGAGAAATCAAAAAAAACAGAAAACTTATCCATATCCATGGGCCTAATGATGCTACCCGGATGGGTATAGGAATGGTTCATCAGCACTTCAAGCTGGTCCATAACTTTACTGTTTTGGAAAACATTATCCTGGGAGCGGAAACCGTAAAAAACGGCCTCTTGAAACTGGATAATGCCCGTAAACAGGTTGTGGAATTATCAAAACGCTACAAGCTGGAAATCGAACCGGATGCATTAATTTCCGATATTACAGTTGGTATGCAGCAGCGGGTAGAAATTCTAAAAATGTTATACCGCGAAAATGAGATATTAATCTTCGACGAACCCACGGCAGTTTTGACCCCTCAGGAAATTGAAGAGTTAATAAATATAATGAAAAACCTGGTGATGGAAGGGAAATCTATTTTATTTATTACCCATAAACTTAATGAAATAAAAGCTGCCGCGGATAGGTGTACCGTTTTACGGAAAGGTAAGGGCATTGGGACCGTGGAAGTTGCCTCCACTTCCAAAGAAGAATTATCGGAAATGATGGTAGGCCGGAAGGTAAGCCTTTCTGTAGATAAAACTGAACAGGATCCCGGAGAGTTACTCCTCCGGGTGGAAAACCTGACTGTAAAAAGCAGAACCCATAATAAAGCCATAGTAAATAACGTCAGCTTTGAAGTCAGGGCAGGAGAAATTGTCTGTGTTGCGGGAATTGATGGAAACGGACAGCAGGAACTGGTGTATGCCCTGACAGGAATGTGCGCCCTGGACGGAGGACGGATTTACTTAAGTGAAAAAGAAATTACCCGCAACGATATTCGAAGCAGAGGACAGGCCGGAATGTCGCATATCCCTGAAGACAGGCACAGGCACGGACTGGTGCTGGATTATAATCTGGCCTTTAACCTTGTTTTGCAGAGTTATTTTTATCCCCGGTTTCAAAAAAAAGGATTTCTTAAATACAATGATATTTACAATTATGCAGATTCTCTTATCGGGCGTTTTGACATACGGAGCGGCCAGGGAGCCCGTACAATAACTCGGAGTATGTCCGGAGGCAACCAACAGAAGGCGATTGTTGCCAGAGAAATCGATAGAGGTTCAAAGCTGTTGATTGCGGTTCAGCCAACCCGGGGTCTCGACGTGGGCGCTATTGAATATATTCACCAACAGCTTGTGGCTGAACGCTCTGCCGGAAAGGGAATACTTTTGGTGTCGCTGGAACTTGACGAAGTAATGGATGTAAGCGACAGAATTCTTGTTGTTTTCGAAGGAAAGATCGTAGCTAATGTCAAACCAAAAGACGTAAGCTATCAGGAATTGGGGCTCTATATGGCAGGCTCGGCAAACCGGGAGAGTGCTTAGGGATGAAAAACGACCTATTAACCGGTTCCATGGTTAATGTATTTTCTTCGGTTTCCGCCATATTGGTGGGCCTGCTGGTTGGGTTTTTGATTCTGCTGGTAAGCAATGCGTCCCAGGCTATGGGAGGATTTTGGGCAATTTTTTCCAGCGGTTTTTCTTCAAAGAGAGAAATGGGTCAGGTTTTATACTTTGCCACACCAATTATTATGACCGGCCTTTCTGTGGGTTTTTCCAGCAGAACCGGGCTTTTTAATATCGGTGCTTCGGGTCAGTTTATTATGGGCGCTTATGCTGCTGTTCTGGTGGGGGTGAAATGCGGTTTTCTGCCAGGCCATATACACTGGATGACAGCTCTTTTGGCGGCCATGCTGGCTGGCGCCTTATGGGGTGCCATTCCCGGTATTTTTAAAGCTTTCTTTAATGTAAACGAGGTCATTGCATGCATAATGATGAATTATGTCGGCATGTATCTTGTAAATTTCCTGATAACCAAAACCATTTTTGATTCCCTGAAAAACCAAAGTCTGCGGGTTGCCGATGGGGCAAATCTTCCCAGGATGGGAATGGACCATATCTTCAGGGAAGGATACAATGTTTCAAGTGCAAACTCCGGAATTTTTCTGGCGATCATTTCTGCCGTACTGATCTATGTCATTCTGGAAAAAACTTCCTTTGGCTACGAATTAAAAGCCTGCGGCTTTAACCGGGAAGCTGCCCGTTATGCGGGAATAAACGAGCGGCGCAGTATTATCACTTCAATGTTTATTTCCGGAGCAATGGCTGGGCTGGGAGGGGCCCTTCTCTACCTGGCTGGTTCAGGAAAAGGTATTACCGTAGTAGATGTCCTGGCCCCGGAAGGTTTTAATGGAATTGCGGTGGCCCTATTGGGACTTAACCATCCGTTGGGGATCATTTTTTCCGGTCTTTTTGTGGCATATCTCAATGTGGGCGGATTCAATATGCAGTTATACGATTTTGCCCCACAGGTAATCGAAATAATCATCGCCGTAATTATTTATTTTAGCGCCTTTGCCCTGCTTGTAAAAGGTTTTTTTAGCTCCCTGAAAAATTATCGGGGGCAAACAGGCAGCCCTTCGGGCCGCGAGTGCAAGGAAAATGATTTAAAACGCCGCCAGGGGGCGGCTTGTACATGAGCTTGCTGAGTACACTTTATTTTCTTGTTCAACAGACCATGTTTTTCTCTATTCCCCTTTTGATTGTAGCCCTGGGAGGAATGTTTTCCGAGCGCTCGGGGGTTATCAATATAGCCCTGGAAGGCATCATGACCATGGGAGCCTTTACGGGGATATTGTTTATCAATATTTTTCAACAGGCCTTTCCCGGTCAGCCCATATTGATAATTGCCGTTCTTGTCTCGGCTCTTACGGGTGTTGCAGTTTCCCTCCTTCACGGCTATGCTTCAATTAAC
>JAIRRF010000010.1 GCA_031256115.1 Treponema sp. | reverse complement strand
GGAAGGGTTTATCAATCTTGATCAAATGGAAAGTATGCTAAAGAAAATGGGGAAAGTTAAAGTTATGGAAAAAAAATACAATGTTTTCAGGGGAAGCAGAAACCTGAACAATCGTGATATTCATGTTAAAGAATTTCTGTTCGTACTGGAGAAATAACGCTAAGTGTGTCAGCGTTTCCAGTATTCCCGGGAAAAAAATACAAACACGGTCCATAATTCCAGCCTTCCCGTGATCATCACTAGGGAATAAAACAGCTTAAGTTGATTCGGAATTGCGCCATAATGTTCAACAGCGCCAAAACCTGCACCTATATTGCCGGTAATACAAAGGGCGGCGCTGAAGGAAGAAAAAATATCGAAGCCGGATGCGGCGGTTGCCAGTGTTGTAACACCTACAATCACGAAATACAGGAACATAAAAGCCGCCACTCCGTAAACAACATCCTTGCGTCCTACTTTTCCGTTTAGCCGGATGCTGAATACTCCCTGGGGGTAAAGGATGCGACGCAGCTCGTTTCCGGCCTGTTTAAAAAGTACCGCATGGCGTATAACCTTGATGCCGCCGGCGGTTGAACCCGAACAGCCACCGACAAACATAAGGCAGAAAAGAACACCCTGTGCCAGACCTAGCCAGGCCGTGTAGTTTGCCCGGGTATTTCCGGTGGTGCTGAGAATTGACGCAACCTCAAAGGAGCCAAAGCGCAGGGCATTTCCAAATGAACCGTAGTGAGGTATAAGGGAGACGCTTATTACAACTGCGGCAAAAATAAAAATTAACAAATAAGCTTTACATTCAGTATTCTGAACCAGTTCTTTGAATTTCCCCTGAACAATTTTATAGTACATATTGAAACTAAGCGCCCCAAGGAGCATGAAGATAATAGTAACCCAGTCAATGAAAGCTGAATTGTAAAAAGCAAAACCAGTGTTTTTGGTGCTAACCCCGCCGGTGGACATCACCGTGAAGCTGTTACAAACCGCGTCAAACCATCCCATGCCCCCAAGCCGGTAAAGCAGAATCAGTATCGCGGTAAAAACACAGTAAACACCCCAGAGTACCTTTGCCGCCTCAGCGATTCTGGGTTTCAATTTTTCCTTTTCAGGTCCGGTCATTTCGGCTTTGATAAGCTGAATTCCCCCAACACCCAGGAGGGGCATCAGAGCGACCGAAAGCAGAATGATTCCCATACCCCCGGCCCAATGACACGTACTCCTCCAAAAGAGCAGGGATTTTGGCAGGGTTTCTATATCCAGAATGGCTGTTGCGCCGGTGGTAGTGAAATCGCTGGCACTTTCAAAAATCGCATCGTAAATACTCATGCCAAGCGGCGATAAATAGTATGGGAAGCTGCATACAAGACTGGAAAGAATCCAGGTTAAAATTACCAGGAGAAAACCGTCCCTTACCCGAAGACTCAAGTTGGTTTTGGGCTTAAATAAAAATGCAAACATGGCTATGACAAGCCCTGCAGCCGGGGGAATAATAAAAGCCCTGAGCATGAACAATTCTCTCATGATAAGGGCGAGTACAAGGGAGGGGATCATTAGAAGCGTTACCCCGCCAATGATGATGGCAAGAAGGCGTATAATTGCCAGACGTCTCATTTGGACGAGCCTAAAAACTTTTCCAGTTCCACATCATCGCTGTTCTTTGCAATTATTATTACTTTATCTTCCGGTTTGAAAACATAATCTCCACGGGGAATAAATGATCTTTCTTTCCGGTTGACCAGGAGGACAAGACCGCCTCCTGAAAGCTTAAATTCCGTGATGGCTTTTTCCGCGATGGGAGAATCCGGGCTAATTTCCGCTTCAATGATACCAATTCCGTCTCCCAGGCTGTGAATGGCCTGGATACCCTTACCCATAAGATGGGAAAGAACGGAATCAACCACCACGGACTTTACCGGAATTGCCACATCCACTCCCAACTTGTGGGCTATGGCTTCATGCCCTGAGCTGGAAACCAGAGCAATGGCCCGTCTTACCCCCTGGGTTTTCAGATAAATAGCGGTGATGATATTGAGATCCTGATTGGCTGTAGCGGTAATGATGAGATCCAATTCTCCTATTCTTTCCTCCGCGATAAAGTTTTCATCAGAAATATCATCATTCAGGACAAGGGCATCGGGAAAACGGGCAGACAGTTCCTTACATACCCCGTAATTCTGTTCAATGATGATCACCCTGCGGCTGCTTTTGGGAATCAAAGACCTGAATAAATGAGACAAACTTTTTTCTGTTTTATGTGCATGGTCAGATTTATCCGTCAAAAGACCTTCAGCAACGAGTGAGCCAAGGCGTCCGCCGCCCACAATTCCAATACGCCTTAAGGGAGTCCCGGTTCTTCCTGCCAGACGGAAAACCTGATTCATGTCCTCTTCCCTGGCTATTATGTGAACCCTGTCTCCTGCCTTTAGGATTGTGGAACCGGAGGGAAGAAAACTTTCCTGTTCCCGTTCCACAAGAGGTATAAGACCTTCTTTTTGGGCTACAGAATGGAAGTTTGAAAGAATAAGCCCGTCCAGCGTACTCCCTTCTTCAATATTGACCGAGCCCAGTTCATATGGGGTTCCGGGGAAGCGAAGAATATTACCCGAAGCCCCATGGGGCAAAGCGTTTAGAACTTCCCGGGCGGCTTCTACGTCTGGATGGACAAAAAAGTCTATACCAAGAATTTTGGCGTTTTGTCCCAATAGCGTGTATTCGTCGTTTCTTACCCTGGCTATTTTAATAAGATGAGGATAACGGGAAGCGGCAAGACCGCAGATGATCATGTTTTTTTCATCTGAACTGGTCAGGCAAACCAGAGCATCGGCTTTGGCTATTCCCGCTTCTTCCAGGGATTTTATGCTGTCCCCATCATCGTGAAGAACAAGGCAGTCCAGTCTGTTTGAAGCATGGCGGGCTGTTTCTTCGTCAGCTTCGATAAGGGAAACATCGTGCTTTTCCTGTACCAGGTGTTTTGCCAGTTGTGTTCCGGTAAGTCCGGCTCCCACAATTACGATTCGCATTTGTTCATATTATAGCATAAAAAGTCGTTAAATAACTATGTTTGTACATTTATTCAAAATATTTCTCTTAAATTTTCTATTGCCCTAAGGTAATTTTCACTCTGGTTATTATGCTTTTCTAAGGATCTTTTTATCTTTGGTAATTCAAAATTCAGAAAACGATCCCTTATTTGCTTGATTTTTTCCGGAAATTCCGGCAAGTCAATTATAAGTTTCTCAAAATCATTAATATTTTCTTCGGTATAATAATTTATATTATCACTATATAAAATTCCATTGTTAAATTCAATTTGCAATTTATATTCAATTTCCATAATTGTTAGTACTAATGAAGAAATATTATTAAATTCACTGGAGTTAATAACTGTTTGAAAAGTGTAATATACTCCTTTTGGTAATTGATTATAATCTATTTCAGAAAATGGTTTAAGTGGTACAATGCCAAAACTAAATAAACGTCCTATTCCATGTAATATTGAAAGAGCTTTTTCTGTTCCATCAGTTTTACGGTATCTTACATTGCCCGTACGGCGAAATCCAGCATTCTGAAGTAAGTCATTTTCGATAAATATTTTTCTTTCCGTTAATGTTCCATTTAATGCGGATAAAACATTAACCTCTATTGATTCAGGGGTAAAATCATGTGGGCGTTCCGCAAATACTGTGATGCCACCTGCCATTCCAAAATCATAGTATTCATCTTCAAAATTATCACTATCATTTGTGTTCTGAGAAAAAATACTTGAGTTAATTGATATTATGAAGACAATTATTATTTTTCTATTAAATATACTTTTTGCCTCTAGTAATAAAAGTGATTATTATGTTAATGGTTACAATTACTTCTGTAATAATTTTATAAACCCATTATATATCTTTCTAATAATTCCTTTACCCATTCTTCGTTTATTCTTTTGTACAAAATTTTAATTAAATCTTCGACATATACTTCTAATATACTTGATTCAGGATTTTGCAAATATTTCATATAGTCTTTTATCCCAGAACGGCATTCTGAATTATTATATGGATATAAATATACAAAATACCCTTTATCTTTTTTTTTACCTTCCCCGTGTTTTAATGATATTGATAAGAGATGATCCCTCCATATTTGAGAATATGGCGGTTTTCTTATTTCATCAATTATTTCAGGTTTAAATAAACCATAATTCTCGGTAAGTTCTTTATATCGATAAATATGTCTTTTATAATGTTCTTCTGCTTTTTTATTGGATTCTTCTTCCAGTTTCTCTACATATTTCGCTTCTATTCCCCCAAATAAATTTTTATTTGCTTTTTCCAATTCTTTTTTTGCTGTTTCCCATGTTTTATTTGTTAAAAAATTGCTACCATTTCTTTTTGCATATTCAATTTCAATATAATTGCCATAAGTTGTTCCTTTTTCCGATTTACCTTTTGGATATTTATTTTTTTCTCGCCATTTGGATTGTATTAATCTGGCATAAGCCCAAAAATCAGTATCACTTTTATGATAGGCAAAATGATCTATTAATTCTTGATTTGAAGGTTTTTCCAATTAATTTACTCTTTTCTCTCACATAGATTCGGAGATCACAAAGTAATATATAAAAATACGGCTTTAGCCCTTCGCGTCTTTACCCAGCACCTAAAAATTTAGATGCTGGGCGCTCTGTTTAATCCAGTCCCAACCCCATACCAAAGGACATTTTTAGCCCATTTGTTCTTAATGAGATCCAGTTTCCACGCAGATTTCTGGTGGGCAGATAAAAGTAGAAATACTCTTCCAGGGGAATATCGGAAGGATCGTATATCCGGACTTCTCCGGTATTCCCGTCTATCCAAATTTTAACTGGGAGTGGATCTTTGACATTTTCAAAGGTCAAAAGGTCTTCAAATTCATTCAAGTCAAAACTTTCAATGAGATCCATCCTGGAGTTTGAGTAACTGCGGTAAACCTGAGCGGTAAACCCTTTTGGGAAACCCGGTAAAACAGGGTTTTCATCATAGTTGAGCCATATAAGATATGAAGTCCCGCTCCCCCATGAAGGTCCATTGTAAACATCATCAGCGAATACATGGATGCCAAAACCGCCTTGGCCGGTTTGGATGCCGTCCTCGTAACGGACATTAAATTCGTATATCATTGGACCGCTCTGTGGAATCCGCATGTTAACTTTTGCAAGCCCGGCTGTTGCGTCATTTTGATAAAGCCTGTTACCTGTAAAAGTCCAGTTGCCGGCGGCAAAGTAATGCTCCGGAAGCTGGATTTGAGCAAAAAGGGACACACCTATCCCAAAAACCACGACAAAAAGAACCAACCGTTTCATAAGCTACTCCTTCAAAATTGTCTTTCCGGAAGGTTTGATACTTTCCGGGAAGTACTATTGTAGCATGTCTGTATTTTATTGCCACAATTTTTTTCAGAAAATTATAATCTTATGTTATCATAAAATTTTGATAAATTCATAAAAAAACACAAAAAAAGTAAAATTCTCCATTTGAAGAAATGCCGGCGCCTGTGTTGGTTGCTCCGGCTTTTTGGTTGTGCAGAGGGCTTATCGCAGGGCCCGTGTTGAATTGAGAATAGCAATCAGAGCTACTCCGACATCGGCAACCAGGGCAATCCACATATTTGCCATGCCCAGGCAAGCCAGGGCGATGAAGATACCTTTTGCCCCCAACGCAAAAACCACATTGCCAATTATTACCCTGCGGGTTTTTCTAGCCCGCCCAATTGCCTCGGGAACGCGCAGGGGATCATCAGTCATGATGATTAGATCCGCTGCCTCAACCGCCACATCCGCACCGGAACCCATGGCGATTCCAACATTGGATCTGGCCAGCACAGGCGCGTCGTTAATGCCGTCACCAACAAACGCGGTAATTCCGGAATGAGTCAGCATTTCCACTTCCTTAAGTTTATCCTCGGGGAGTAGTTCCGCCTTTACCGCAATACCAAGCCGGGAAGCAATCTCCTCGGCAGTTGAGCGGTTATCCCCTGTGAGCATGGTGTTGTGTATGCCCATTTCCTTTAGTCTCTTAACCGCTTCAACCGCTCCTTCCTTTAAGGTATCTCCTGCAAGAATACAGCCAAGGTAGCTATTATCACGGGCTATGTAGACAACGGTACAGGCTCCGGTTGTTTCTGTTTCCCCTGCCGGTGATTGAACATTAATTCCCCTGGACTCCAAAAGCCGGCGGTTTCCCGCAAGAATTCTGGAATCGCCGATATTGACCTCAATACCATAACCGGGTATTTCAAGTCTCGTTTTATCCCCAGTTCCCAGTCCCCGAGGCGGCAGTGCCGACCCCCTGATCCCCTTTCCGGCATATTCCATGATTGCCCTTGCAATGGGGTGATTCGATTCCTGTTCCGCAAGCACCGCGGTTTCAAGAAGGGTTTCCTCGCTAACCCCGCTTTCACACTTAACGGCGGTTACGGAGAATTTTCCCTTTGTAAGTGTACCGGTTTTGTCGAAGGCAACATTTTTCACCCTGTGGAGGGAATCCAGGTGAACCGCCCCCTTTACCATGATTCCCCGCCGTGACATGCCCCCAATCCCAGCAAAGTATCCCAGGGGAACGCTTACTACGAGGGCGCAGGGGCAGGAGATTACCAAAAGAATAAGGGCCCGGCAAATCCAGTCGGTAAAACTCGCACCGGGAATAAAAAGCGGAGGTAAAACCGCAAGGAGTAGGGCGCTGCCAACCACGAGAGGTGTATACCACCGTGCAAAAGCGGTGATAAAGCGTTCCGGTTTGGCTTTGGTTTCCTGGGCGGATTGCACCAGTTGGATGATTTTGGCAGCGGACGATTCCCCGGCGCTTTTGGTGGTTTTGATCCGCAAAACGCCGTTCAGGGAAACCGTTCCTGACCTGACATTGTCTCCAACGGCGCAGGGTACCGGCAGGGATTCGCCAGTAAGCATTGAAACGTCAATGGAGCTTTCCCCTTCAAGAACTGTTCCATCAAGGGGGATGCGTTCACCCGGCCGGACCAGCACAAGGCTCCCGGGATTAACCTCAGCCGCAGGGATTTCTTTCCAGCCGTCTCCATCCGCGAAACTATCAGCACTGAAAATTCGGGCTTTGTCTGGTTTGAGGGCAAGGAGAGCTTCAATAGAAGACCGCGATTTGCCAATCGCTGTTTCCTGAATTATCTCCCCTACCATATAGAAGATCATGACCGCTGCGGCTTCCTCCCATTCTCTTATGGCAAAGGCACCAACAGTGGCGACGGTCATGAGGAAATTCTCGTCCAGAGCTTTGCCTGGGTTTTTTCCAATCAACAAAAGATTTCTGGCGGTGTTTATCAAAACCGGAAAACCTGCCAAAAGCCAGGAGGTTCCAAAAAAGGTGACAGGCACCATTTTTGGAATATCAACTTTTGTAAGAACAAGCCCAAGTACCCAGAGAGCGAAGGCGGCGGTAAAAGCCACAATGCGTTTTCGGGACAAATGGCCCAGGATATTATTATCTTCCATAAGAAAAGTTAATCCTCCGCCAGGTGATCCCGGGCGTATTTAATAATGGTCTTTATATGATCATCATCCAGGGAATAGTAAATGATGCGGCCGTCTCGCCTGCCTTTGACCAGCCTTACCCGCTTTAGGGCGGCCAGATGGTGGCTCACAGATGAAACGCTTGCCGCAGCGCTGACGGAAAGATCGAAAACGCAGAGTTCTCCCGCTCCCAGGGCATAGAGTATTTTGAGCCTGGTGGGGTCGGTGAGAACCTTGAAAAACTCTCCAAGGTTTTCCAGCACTCTCCTGGCAGGCAGATTCTCGGAAGCCAGATCTACCATGTCCTGATTAAAAACAAGCACTTTTTTTGTCGAAGCCATTTTTTCCCCGCAATTGTTCGTATAGTTGTTCACTTGTTCATTTGAACAACTATTCAAATATAAATCCTCTTGAGATGTTTGTCAATACCAAGCTATGCTGCATAGCAGAGCTATGCTGCATAGCAGAGCTATGTTGCATTACAAGCAATGCTTGTACAAGCAAAGCTTTTTGTTGAGTTTTCCAAGGAGTATCTTTTTTGTCTGATTCCCTAAAAAAAGTCCCAGACGCCGCAGATAAGCTAGGAATAGAGCCGGTAGGCCGCCTGTTGCTCCGTTTTTCCCTGCCTGCGATTACAGGAATGCTGGTAAACGCCCTTTACAATGTAGTGGACAGGATCTTTGTCGGGCGGGGGGTCAATGAAGTAGCGCTGGGAGGCCTTTCCCTGGTGATGCCCCTGATGTCATTGATGATGGCCTTTGCCATGTTCTTTGGGATTGGTTCCGCCAACTTGATCTCCATTCGCCTGGGCCAAAGCCGGAGGCAGGAAGCGGAAAACACCCTCAACCATTGCATTTTTCTTCTAATGGGAGCGGGCATTGTCCTTACTGTTCTGGGCCTCACTTTTTTAGACGAAATTCTTTCGCTGATGGGCGCCCAGGAAGGAAGTCTCTCTCTGGAATACGCCCGACACTATTTTAAAATCATTCTTTATGGAACAGTGTGGATGCAGGTTGGTTTTGGCCTTTCGCATTGTACCAGGGCACAGGGGTTTCCCAACGTAACCATGATAGCAATGATCATGGGCGCAGTGTTGAATATCATCCTTGACCCTATCTTTATTTTTGTTTTTCATTGGGGTGTTGAAGGGGCAGCCTGGGCTACCATTATTTCTCAATTTGTATCATGTATCTGGATAATCTCTTTTTGTTTTAACAAAAAAGCGGTAATCCGGCTTAATCCTGCGGGTTTTAAACCAACATTTGGAATTTCTCGCGAAATAATGGCTTTCGGGTCCCCCCAGTTTCTGATGCACTTCGCTCTGTCCGCTGTACAGATCCTCATCAACACCAGCCTTGGCTGGTATGGGGCGGACGCTCTTGGTGTCCAGAACGGTGGCGATGTCGCACTTTCGGGGATGAACATTGTCAATTCCTTTGCCATGTTGATCCTCATGCCCGTGTTCGGCATAAACCAGGGCGCACAGCCTATATTGGGGTACAATTACGGGGCGAAAAAATTCGACAGGGTATTGAAAGCTTATCTTTTGGCAATAACTGCGGCAACAAGCGTCTGTACTTTGGGATTCATTGCCGCTCAAGGTTTTCCAATGCCCCTTATCCGTCTCTTTGTTCCCGATGGAAGCGCCGCTCTTAATTCCTTCGCGCCCTGGGCGATACGTGTTACCTTGTTAATGCTGCCATTCTCCGGTTTCCAGATCGTCTCGGCAAATATGTTCACAGTAACAGGACGCCCAAGAATTTCCATACTGCTTAATATGCTAAGGCAATGCATAGTCCTAATTCCTTGTCTTGTAATTTTTGGAAAAATCTGGGGCCTTTGGGGAGTTGTTGCTGCGGGACCTGTTGCGGATACTTTTGCTTTATTCTTCACAGGAACCATGATTCTTCTTGAAATAAGAAAGTTAAGGAGCCGTTTATGAATGTATTGATAATTGGCGGCGCCGGGTACATCGGCAGCCATGTGGTCAGGGAATTTCTTGATCACGGGCACAATGTAACTGTTTTTGATGATCTTTCCAGCGGACTGAGGGAAAACCTTTTCCCCGAAGCAACATTTTTTCATAATACCATTCTGGAATATCCGGCTCTCCTCGCGGCCTGCAGGGGAACTTCAGACACTAATGGCTTCGACGCTGTCGTTCACCTTGCTGCCTTCAAAGCCGTGGGTGAGTCCATGTTACAACCCGAGAAATATTCACTTAATAACATCAGTGGAACCATAAATATCCTTAACGCAATGGCTGATACAGGAATCAAATACATGGTTTTTTCATCCAGCGCCGCGGTCTTTGGGCAGCCTCAATATATACCGTTAGACGAAAAGCATCCTCTTGACCCGGAGAGCTACTACGGTTTTACCAAACTCGAAATCGAACGAATCATGGGCTGGTATGACAATCTCAAGGGAATACGTTTCGCAAGCCTAAGGTATTTTAACGCAGCGGGCTACGATGCCAGAGGCAGAATTACCGGGTTGGAACAAAATCCGACGAACCTGATTCCTGTCATTATGGAAACTGCCGTGGGGATGCGTAAGGAGCTTACGATTTTTGGGAACGATTATGACACCAGAGACGGTACCTGCGTCAGGGATTACATTCATGTAAATGATCTTTCCGTTGCGCATGCCGCCGCCCTGGATTACATTTGCAAAAACAACAAAAGTTTAAAATTAAATTTAGGAAGCGAAACCGGCGCCACCGTTTTAGAAATTCTGGAATCAGCCAGGCGAATAACGGGCCGGCCCATCCCTTCCATCTTTTCCGGACGCAGGAGCGGAGATCCAAAGGCTCTTACCGCGTCATCAAAGCTGGCCTGGGAGCTTTTGGGATGGAAGGCGGAGCTGTCAGATGTAGATACAATAATAAGAAGCACTTGGGAAGTTTACAAAAGAAAGGGAATAAAAGTTTAAGGAGAATGACATGAAAGAAAAAATTTTAAATTTTATTGATAATTCCGCCGAACTGGCAATTGAGCTGGAAACAGAGCTCTGTAAATACCCGGCAATTTCTCCCGAATCAGGGGGCGAAGGTGAACTGGATAAATGCAATTTTTTGCAAAGCTGGCTAAAGGCCCGCGGAATAGATCAG
>JAIRRF010000330.1 GCA_031256115.1 Treponema sp. | reverse complement strand
CCGGGACCCAGGTATTCAAAAGATGAACGGAACCCTTTTTCCGCTGCGTCTGCCCATGAATCAAGAGCTTCTTTTGACCAGGCCTTTGCATCGATTCGTTCCAGCTCAAAGATCCCCTCTTTCCAGTTAAGGGTGGTCACTGCAAAACGATCCCCCGGTACAAAGGAAGATTCCATATAGATATTCCGCATATCCAGGGTGTGAATGGAAACTTCCGGCGGATCTTCAAAGGGATCGCAGCTAAAGGCTTTTTCGTTATTTGGGTTATCCCGGGCTACATATTGGGGAGCGTATTCTTCGCCAAAGAGCGTATAAAAAGGATAAAAATCTTCCGGCGGGCTTTCTGTGGTAGTATAGGGAACATTGCTTCCTTTCCAGCGGAAACGGTATTCCTGGGGAAGCAGCACCGGATTGACAAAGGGAATACAGCGATGACCGGGAATAAGTATGCCGTTGGCAATTTCCAGCCGGGACGGATTAATGGCAAAGCATGCCCGTTCAAAGGCCCCCCGCCGGGAAATCCATCGTTTTCCCTCCAGAGGAAAGGCTATATGACGGGTATCAATAAACGAAGCAGTTTCGACAGTAAGCCGACTGCTGCGCTTGGGTTCAACCAGCCGGACAAAAGCGCAGATGTCTTCCAGGGTAAAAGGTTCCGTTACGTTTTCGAGGAAATCGTAGAGAGCATCTTCCTGGTTGATTGTCATTAAGTTAGTATGAATCCAAATGGTAAATTTCGCAAGGTATCGTATTATATGGCTTGACCTTCAGGCTTAAATTGTGTATTTATTTAATTAATAATTTCGGGCCGTTAGCTCAGTAGGTAGAGCATCGCCCTTTTAAGGCGGTGGTCGGAGGTTCGAATCCTGCACGGCTCAATCGTAAATGCTTATAGGACAAAGAATTAGTTAAAGACTACCGGAAGAACCGGCGCCTTTACTCCAAAACAATGAGAAAAAGAGTGAGAAACTTTTTCGAAGGAGGAAAGATGCGCCGGTATTATTTGCATACCAGACACAATGGCGTATTTTACGCGGAACTTGTTACACCGGACGGGCACAAGCTGATCGCCCGATCAACCAGGACAAAAGACCGGGATGAAGCCCTGCTGGTTATTGCCGAATGGCTGAAAAGTGGTATACCGACCGGCAGGGTTCGGGAACCTCGAGCGCTGGAACTGGCTGCGGGAATAGAATACGTCCTTAAAATAATAAAGAGGACGGAACTTAATTCGGATGATGCCTTACGGATAGTCCAGGCGTTGAAAGACCGCAGGCTGATAGACATTGCTGCGGTAAAGTCCGGCAAGGGATCGGTTCCATTTACCGAATTCCTTGAAGAGTTCTGGGACTATGAAGTTTCCCCCTATATTCGGGAAAAGAAAGCCCACGGACAGAGCATCGGGAAGCGTCACTGCCATGAAATGGCTCTTCGTTTTGGCCGCTATTGGGAACCGGCTTTCCGGGGACATACACTTAACGGAGTAACAAGGCAGGACTTGAAAAAATTTTCAATGTCCCTTGCCGAAAGCGGCCTGGCCCCGGCATCGGTCAATAAGACCATGACCGTGGGTACAACTGCCTTGTCCTGGGCTTTTAGGGAAGGGTTAATACCGCTGAATCCAAGCCTTGGACTAATTGGTTTCTTTGGGGACACAAAAAAGCGGGGGATACTGACACCGCTTGAAGCACAAGCTTTGTTTGCATCGGAATGGAAGGATAAGCGGGCCTATGTCGCTTCCCTGCTTGCCTGTTGCACAGGCTTGCGGTCAGGTGAAGTCTTGGCCCTCAAGCTGGAAGACATCGGGGAACGGATCTTAAATGTCCGGCACGCATGGAGTACTTTTGATTTACTTAAAAAACCGAAAAATGGAAAGGCCAGGCGGGTTCCCTTGCTGCCGGAAGTAAGGGCGAAACTGCTTGAACTTGCCAAGGAAAATCCCTATGGGCCGGATGGGTTCATTTTCTATGGCACCCGGGAAAACAAGCCGCTGGATCGTAATGTCCTGCTGGACGGCCTGCATGAAGCCCTAGCCGGCATGGGAATAGACGCCAAAGCACGGGGGATCGTTTTTCATAGCTGGAGGCACTATTACGCCGCCCGGATGACAGACCGCATGACTGCTGAAAAGGTGAGCCGCATTACGGATCACAAAAGCGGCGCGGTTTTTGAAAAATACGCCGACCATATCACTGAACAGAATCTTGAGGAAGTCGGCAAGGTTGCCGGGGAGGTTTTCGGCAATATTTTACAATTCAGAAAGGGCGCTTAAAACCCTTCCAGGACATGCGAGAAAGGCCCAGGATGCGTTGGATTGCCCCGGATGTAAAACAATGCCTCCGGGGCCGTTATAATGCTAAACCTTCGGGGGAGTGAGAAAAAGGAGTGAGAAAAAATGGATAATAAGGCAATAAATAAAATTAGAAGACGCAGGAAAAGTAATTTAGTTCAGCATATGTGTTTCCGCAAAAAGGATTTTATAGCATTTTTTCCGCAATTTGACTTGGATAAAGAATTCCTTGTTGAAATACAATTACTTGATGATAAGTATAACGAACCCTTTAATTGGAAAGGGACAGAAACTACTTTACTTGAATATTTTTATTGGGTAGACAAAGGTCACGTACAAGCAGAGGGTAAGAAAATTTGTTATCCCGGTAGTATGTGGAAACTTATCGCTGAAGTATTTAGGGTTAAAGGAAAACCTCTAAAAACAGAAAATATGTCTAAGTTATTTTATGCACAAGGCGGTAATTATCAAGAATCCACGGGATTTATAAAAATAAAACAGAAAATTAACGAATACCATGAATCAGAACCTTTTAAAAAAATGGAAGCTGAGCATTTTAAAGCAATTGAAAAAAAGAGAGAACGAGAAATTGCGTTACAGGAAGCATATAACGCTTTTCCAGGTTTAGTAGAAAAAATAAAGACAATATCAAAAGTATGGCCAACCAATATGGAATTACAGGAGTTAAGCTTAATGCTTCTTGATGCAGTAAATAGCATAAATAAATATCTTGATTCAGATGGCCTTGTCCTGGGCTTTAGTGCAGGCAGTAAAGATATAATTGGCAGTAATGGTAAGCCGCTTTTTATTGAAAAATCTCCACTTGCTGATTTTCCTCCCAAAATTAGATAATTATTGTCCACAAAAACAAAAGATTGTATTGAATAACAATATTTCTACTAATGAATAAAGAGAAATAAACATTAAACTTTCCCTATAAATGCAAAACAAGACAAGTTAAGTTTTGCGGAGTAAAACCTTTAGGGAGGTGTTTCTATGCAGGAAGCACAAAAAGCATTATCGAAAGCGTTATCGGTAGATGGAGCAGCTGCCTTCACTGGCTTATCAAAAAATTATATTTACCGATTAATTTACCTGAAAAAGATTCCGCATTACAAGCCGATGGGCGGGCGGGTTTTCTTCAAACAGGAAGAACTTGAAAAGTTCATTTTCAGGAACCGCCAGGGTGTTGATTACGAGGTGGAAAGCCATGCCTGAGAAAACAGCCCCTTCAGGCGGCAGGCCGATCCGGGGCAGCAACAACGACACCTTAACAATACCACCTCTTGGCTGCTCTAGCAAGGTCCCAATTGCAGCAAT
>JAIRRF010000291.1 GCA_031256115.1 Treponema sp. | reverse complement strand
CGAAGGTATTTATTAATGTTTTTGCCTGGCCGCCGTTGTTTCGGATCAAAACCGGTTTTGACAGGCTCTACAGATTTAAACATTTTTCAGGAAGTAAAAATGAGTCCTTCTCCCTGAATAACGGAGACGGTAACACCTTGGTGATCCCCGAAACGCCTTTTTGCATCACCGATAAGCGGCCTTTCCTTACGGAAGCAGGATTCCGCCGTTTTATTCTGGATTTTTCCGGCGGAACTTTTAACGGCTCTTTTCCGTTAAAAAAGAAATTGTACAAAGAAGTAATGAAAGCCGCCCAGGATGGATCGCTTCTAACCCGAAGATCTCAGGGTTTTGAATTTTCCGGTATTTCCCGGTTTAACTGGAAAGACGGCTTTTTCACACAAAAATCCGAAAAGTAATACTTTCGTTTATTACTTGACCACAGCGTATTAATACAGGATAAAATTATTGAAGGAGACTTGAAAATGAAGAAAGTTATATTGTTTACATCATTAATTATATTATTACTGATTATTGGCTGTTCTACTGCCTATAAAAGCCTTACGGTTGTAATGCCTGATTTGGCATTAATTAAAGATGGTATATACCGTGGTAATTATGATATGCCGTCTACACCGGTAAAAGCAACTGTAAATGTAATTGTTCAAAACCATCAAATTAATAAAATAGATATTTTGGAACATTTTTGCTCACCAATCGGAAAAAAGGCGGAAAAAATTATTGATTCAATTATTGAACATCAAAGTTTGGATGTTGATGTTATAAGCGGCGCCACTGCAAGCAGTAAAACCTTATTAAAAGCAGTAGAAAATGCATTAAATAATTAGACCAAAAACGCAGTGCCCTGTCCTGCTCCGGATGCCAGGGCATAGAGCGGCTGTTTCCGTCTTCCCTGAGCCAAGATCATGGGGATGCCGTATGACACAACCTGCTCAGCGGCATCCAGCTTGGTTACAATCCCCCCGGTACCAAACTTGCCGGCCCCGCCGTCATTTCCGCCGCCTGTGCCGGTAATCGCTGAACGCCGGGCCTCAGCAATGTCATGTACTTCCTCTACCAGTTTTGCATCAGGGTACTCTCTGGGGTTTTTGTCGTAGAGGCCGTCGATGTCGCTGAACAAAATCAGAAGATCGGCGCTCCACAAAATGGCCGACTGGGCTGCCAGAGTATCGTTGTCGCCAATCTTTATTTCTTCTACGCTTACCGAATCATTTTCGTTAATGATCGGTACAATACCCTCGTCTACCAGGGTAAAAAGGGTATTCCGCATATTAAGGGTCCGGGTATTGTCGGCAAAATCATCTCTGGTAAGCAATATCTGGGCAATATGAATCCCCCGGGGAGCGAATGCCTGTTCCCAGGCATTCATCAGAAGCACCTGCCCTACCGCGCAAAGGGCCTGCCGGTAATGGATGTCCTTTTTGCGCTCCCATTTATCCATGGCGGAAAGCCCTGCGAGCTGGGCGCCGGAAGAAACGATGACAATCTGCTTTCCCTCTTTGATAAGCTCCGCGGCCTGTCCTGCAAATTCCCCCAGGAACATGTTGTTGATTCTGCCGTTACTGCCCGCCAGGGTGTTTGAGCCAAACTTTATTACGATCTTGCGGGCCCTGGCGATAAGCTCTTTTGTCATGTACCCCTCAAAATTGGCCTTAAGTCCGCTTCGCTGACTCCGGCAGGATCATCCACACCGATGGGAAGTTCCCTGCCTTCCTCCGGTTCCACATCTTCTTCCTCAAAAAGTTCTTCCTGAAAAAGACTTTGACCTTCAGTGTCCTGTTCTTCGTTTTCCAGCCGAACAGAAATTAGTTTGGTTATTCCCGATTCTTCCATTGTAATTCCCAAAAGGGTCTGGGCGCCAATAACGGTTTTTTTATTGTGGGTAATTATTATAAACTGGCTTGCTTTGCCGAATTCCCGCAGAAGCTGCACGAACCGGATTACATTGTTATCGTCCAGAGCTGCGTCGATTTCGTCCAACAGGCAGAAAGGCGAAGGCTTTACCATATAGGTTGCAAAGAGCAGGGCCACGGCGGTCATGGATCTCTCGCCGCCGGAAAGGAGATTTATATTTTCCAGTTTTTTTCCCGGGGGCTGGGCAAATATTTCTATTCCCGATTCCAGCACATGGTTTGGATCCGCCAGCCGCAGTTCTCCCCGTCCCCCGCCAAAGAACCGGCGGAACATATTGTGGAAATTTTTCTTGATCCGGTTATAGGCGGCAAGAAACATCTCCGAGGATTCGTGGCGGATTTCTGCGGTCATCTTTTCCAGATCCGACCGGGCCTTAACCAAATCCGCCAACTGACCGGAAAGAAATTCATAACGTTCCTTGGTTTCGGCAAATTCTTCCGGGGCCATCAAATTTACCGAACCCAGATCCCGCAATCTGCCTCTGGCACCGGCAAGCTTTTCCCGTAACTGTGCCGCCGGTTCCGTAATGGTAAAAATACGTTCCTCAAACTCCTGCAAGTCCCTGGAATGAGTTTCCCTGAAATTATCCTGGATGTTTTTTATTTCCGTTTCGGTTTGAACCAAATCCAGATGTACTTTTTCCAGGTTCTCCTGAATCAAGGCAAGATCCGCACTCCGTTTTTTTAAATCTTTCTGCTTTCCCGATGTCTCGCCGTTTTTTATTTGAATGTCGTTTTCCAGTTTCTTTTGTTCTTCGGTAAATTCTGCGCCTTTTTTTTCTATACCGGCAATCTCCGATTCTGTATCAGAAATCCGCTCTGCCAATTCTTCCAGCCGTTTTTGATCCTGGGATATTTCTTCCCGGATATGCTGCATTAGATTTTCCTGTCCTGCCAGCTCCCGGCGAAGCAGCCGGGCTTGTTCTTCAGCCGCTTTTGCCTGGGCATCCATTCGGGCCCGGTTTACCCGAAGTTCCTCCAGAGTTGCCCGGTATTGATCAATTTTTCCGGAAAGTTCCGCATTGTTCCGGCGGAGTTCCGCGATTTGTTCCCGGCGTTGTAAAACCCTTTCGGCCTTGTCCTTAATCCCCGCGTCGATTTCCCGCTTTCTGGTGATAATTCCCTGAGGAGCTACAAAATCGTCGATAAATGCAGGAGTAGTTTTACGGTAGTTTTCAAACAATTCCAGTGCCCGGTCAGCAAGCCGAAGGGTTTCTGTTGTTCTCTCCGCCACAGCAGATCCCGCCGGTTCGGCGGCCAGCAATTCCCGGAGGCGGCCCAGGGTTTCCGTTAAAGCAGCCTCGGCTTCCCGTCGTTCCTGAGAAGAATAACCCGCTTCCTTAAGACCTGCGTCCAGAGCGGCTACGATGTCATCAGTAATCGCCTCCAGATCCTTTTCCAGTTTTGCCCGTTCCCTGTCCAGATTACGGATATCTTCTTCTTTTTCCCGGGCCAGGACATCGTTTTCCGTAATCCTGTAAGAAGCGAGCCGGATACTCTCTTCAAAGGCGGCAATATTTGTTTCAATGTCCGCCGCTTGTTTTAGGAGTTTTTTAACTTCCTCGTCCTGGGCTGCGGCATCCCGGTCCAGTTCCGCAATCCGGATTACCGCC
>JAIRRF010000217.1 GCA_031256115.1 Treponema sp. | reverse complement strand
TTTCTGCAATGATGGTCTTTGAACTTCTTTTTGGCTGGCTGCCGGACAGGTTTTTTAACATGCCCCGGCGGAGTTTTCCGGTACCCGCCCGGATTTACTGCAATGTTCCCGGCTCCCCCGGCAGAACTCTCCTGCTACCCGTGATCCTTCGTCATGAGGAAGGCTCTTATACCGCCGATCCAGTATTTGGAAAGTCGGGGATGATCAGCACCCTGTGCCGGGCGGACGGCTACATCATTATCGATCTGAATAAAGAAGGGCTCCGTAAAAACGAAGAAGTGCTTGTTAATCTGTTTTAAGCAGTGCCTTTTTACTTGGCCGGTTTTATCCCGGCCGTATCAATTGCTTCAATTATCATATTTACATAAAGATTAATGGCCCTTGGCGTTCCGCCAATATGAACTTTATCGGAACCAAAAATCTCCGGTTGATTCACAACCAGCGCTGCCCAGTCGGCTACGGTAACAAAGGGATAATTTTCCGGCAAAGTCCGTATATACTGCATAATCCTATAGGTTATCCAGCTACTGTTCATGGCTGCATTAAAGGGCGTAACAAAAATCAGGCGGTGTCCCGGACGGATATCCGTAATTATCTTTTCAATAAATCCCGGTGCATTTGAATTTGCATTGGTTCCCAGCGCAATTATTACATATTCGCGCAGACTGTTGTTGTTCTGCAACTGCATCAGAAGTTTGTAACCTTCCGCCATTTGGCGTGATCCTTCCGCATTTATAATACAGTTAGGTATGGTTTCCATCATTTTTCTGCGTGCGCCCATGGTAACCGAATCTCCGATTACTGTTATGCCTTCATGCAGATAGCTTGCGGCGGGGGGCGTTCCCATCAGTAACTGCTCTTCCGGCAAATTGATTTCAGGTGGCTGTGCAAAAACAAAACCGTTTAGCAGCCCTGTAATTAGCAGGACATTGAGCCATTTTTTATTAGTCACTGATTAAAACTTGTGTTCCTTTTTCCCAAACACCGACAGTAATTTCTCCGCTTTTGTTTTTAAACTTGCCTTCTCCGTCAAATACACCCTGTTTAAAGCCGCCTTCATAGGACCAGCCTTCCGGGCTTTGATAGGAACCCTGCCCCTCTGCCAGCCCCTGGACAAATTCTCCTTCATAAACAGCGCCGTCGGCATAAACGAATCTCCCGGTTCCATACTGGCCCCAATCACCAAAAGTGCCGGTATAATGCCAGCCCGCGGCGGAAGCAAAATCCTCTACTCCTGTGTTTTGTGTCAGAATATCACCATCTGCTCCGTAAAGCGATCCGTCACCGGTCATCTGCCCGCCGGCAAATATCCCTTCATAATGCCATCCATCTGCCGAAAAGAAAATTCCTTTTCCGTGAAAGCGCCCGTCAGCAAAACTACCTTCATATCGGCTTCCGTCAGAAAAAGCGATCCCGCCATTGCCGCTAAACTTTCCATACAACATGATTCCGGTATAGCTGTGGGTGAAATCCCCGGCGGTATATTCTTTATTATGGACCTGCCTGGCTCTTGAACTGATTCCTGGCCCTAATGCGTTAAAAGCACAGAAGAGAATAACCAGGGAAACCGCCAAGCCGGATATGAGGTGGGTTCTTTGCATCTTAGCTATTATAGCACAGAAAAAGCCTCATCCGCAACTTCTATGGTTGTTGCTATGTCATCATTACTTAAAGCAGCGTTAATAAAATGATTATGGTGGTTGGTTAAAAAGATGCCTCTTTTTACCATTTCCGCAATCCATCTCTGGTGCAGCATCAGCGAATTATCATCCGCAATACGCAGGTAAAAGAGGGCGGGCATACCCGTAAAACGGAGATCATAGCCGTGTTTTTTAGCGGCGGCAAGGAACCCCTCTTTAAGTTTAGTCCCCTTTTCATCCAACAGTTTGGGAAGATCAAGCCTTTTCATCTTTTGAATACAGGCAATACCTGCCGCAAAGGGTACCGCCGAAAGCCAGTAACTTCCTGTATAGGTTAGCCCGCTTACGGTATTACGCAGAAAATCCTTGCCGCAGAGGGCGCTGACATTGTAACCGTTTGCCAGGGCTTTGCAGAAACAAATAAGGTCAGCTTCGAAACCAAAGAAGTGATCGCTCCCGGCCAGATCCAGCCTGAACCCGGCGCGCACATCGTCAACGATGAGTATTGCTCCCTTATCTGTGCAGAGCTTCCTGACTTTCTGCCAAAAGCCTTCCGCAGGGAGTTCGTTATCAACAAAGTTCCCGTGCTGATAGGGCTGTGAGATTATTGCGGCGATTTCACCCTTATTTTCTTCAAAAATCTGGGCAAGTTTTTCGTAATCGTTCCAGGGTACATAAATGTTGTTGATAACGTCTTCTTCCAATATGCCGGGATAGTCAACCTTTTGCGTCCAGGGAGCGACCCCGTGGTAATATCTCTTAAAGAAAACTATTTTTTTGCGGCGGGTAAAGGCCCTGGCTGTCAGAACAGCCAGCGTGGTCACGTCTCCGCCGTTCTTGGCGAAAAAAGCCCAGTCTGCGCTGGTAACGGTGTCCACAAGAAGTTCCGCGAAGTCGATCATTTTTGTTGAGGGTGAAGTAATGCAGTCTCCAAGCACCCGCTGTTTTGCCGCTGCCTCATCCACTTCTTCGTCATTGTAGCCCAATACATTTGGCCCGTAGGCGCACATATAGTCAATAAAGCGGTTGCCGTCAACATCCCAGAAATAAGCGCCCCTGGCGCGCTCGGAAAAAAACGGAAAAGCCGAAACCGGCACAAAACAGCCCTCAGCCGGCCCCAGATGGCCGTAAATACCTGACGGTATTACTTTCAGGGCGCGGTTATATTCTTCTTTGCTTTTTGTATAGCTGTTGATTGGAAATCCCATAGTTAACTCCTAGTTTCGTTATATTACCACTAAGCCAGATAAAGGGCCACGCGATCGAGAATGCGGTTGATATTATCCAGCGTGTTTAAATTACCCCACATAGTTATAAGACCGTTTCCGACACAACCCAGGGTACTGACCTTTCCGTCGAAAACATCACGGGCTAATTTAATATCCGCAAATTCCATTATGGCATGGTAACGCTCCGGTATCTCCATGCTGGTTGAAAACCGG
>JAIRRF010000164.1 GCA_031256115.1 Treponema sp. | reverse complement strand
GTCCTTATCCGCAGTTTGGCGGGAAAAACATACCCGTAACGGAGCGGAAAGACTTTCTTTCCCCGGCGGATTTTTCGGTACTTCTGGACAAAATAGAACAATTTTCCGGTGACGCCGTTATCGATCTTTCCCTCTGGGGAGAAATCGCCCTTCACCCCCGGCGGGAAGAACTAATCCAGTCCGTATTGGACAGGCCCGCACTCTCCCTGATTATAGAAACATCCGGCTGCGGCTGGGCAGGCTTTGACTTGGAAAAAGCAGCCGAAAAAGCCGCGGCGGCAAAACCCCGGTTAAACGGCCAACCCGCCCTGTCCTGGATCGTTTCGCTTAGTCCTTCTGAGCTGCCCATGCCCGGCCTAACAGGAGAGGAAAGCGAAGCCGTATCCTTTGCAAAAAAACTGTCTGCCTGCTTCCCTCGGGAACATGGAAAGGACGACCGGGTGTACATAGAAGCAATTCGTACCAGCGGAGCCGAAGATGCCATAGAACAGTTCTACCGTTCATGGAAAGCTTATTCCGCCGGAGATCCGGCAAAAGGCAGTTCAGTACCGGCAATCATTATCCAAAAGTACGACAGTTTTTGCGGCTTTCTTCCTCAAAAACAGACGGTGGATCTTTCTCCGGTGGAACGGCGGCCCTGCTGGCACCTGATGCGGGATTTTCCCATCCTTATAGACGGAACTGTTCCCCTATGCCGGGAGGTCCCGGAAAATTTTATGATTGTGGGCAATGCCCTAAATGAAGATTTGGAGACGATCTGGAAACGCGGAGAAGAAGCCTATCTTTCCCATTGCAGGAAAGTCTATGCCCCCGGTTCCTGTGGAATTTGCGATGAGTACTACACTTACAACTTTTAATATTCTTTCAGGCTGGAAGGGTTTGCTTCCTTCCTATACTGCGGTTGGAGGAAACGAGCAGGCGGCATCGACGGGGCTGTCGGCGGTACTTTTAAACCGCGGAGGCCGCTATCCCCGGCGGACACTCTTCCAGGAGCTAAAAAAAACCGGATTCGATACGATTCTTACTATCGAAGGGCCGGAAGATCATTACGATGTGGAAGAACTTTCCGGTCTTTTTCCTTTTATCCGTTTTATATTAGTTAAAGAAAAAATCACCCCCGGAGAAGGGATTAACCTGGCAGCGGCAGAACTTTCCTGTCCCTATTTTCTTGTTTTATGGAACGATTACAGGCTCTTTAACGGAATAAATGCGGCCAAAATGTCCGAATATTTTGGCGGCCGGCGTATCTGTACTGTACCGGCGGTGCAGAATTCCCGGTTCGAAATTCTGCCTACCCTGATTTCTCCGGTTCATTACCGAACTTCCCGGGGTGGTACTATCAAGGCCCTGCCGGAAGTTCCGGCCAGGGAAAATCAAAATACGCTTTTCCCCTATGATTGGCTTGGTCTGTACGATAAAGAACGGTTTTTGCAGCTTGGCGGTTTTGACCGGGAGATAAGCCATCCGCATTGGCAGCTTATGGATTTTGGATTCCGTTCCTACCTTTGGGATGAAGAATTATGTTCCACCCAGGTAATTCGGCTCGTCCACGACGGCCCCATGCTTCCTATGGACAGTACGGCAGAAAACTCATACCGTCTTTTTTATTTAAAAAATCTGGCCCCCGAATGGCGCAGCGATCATGCCTATTTACCCTGGCGCCGCTTTCCCGGTTATCTTGCCAGCATAGGCTGGGACCTTCCCAGCGCCTGGCAGGAGTTTACCCGGCAGCGAAACTGGGTCTTAAAAAACCGGAATCGTTTCCGCAGGGATGCCAGGGCTTTAACGGATCGTTGGGAACATGCAAATGGCGGGCCCTCCGGAGCAGGCCCTTGACTGCTCTGATCCTTCAGGGACGGATTGATTCTACCCGCCTGCCGGGGAAAAGCCTTCTGCCCATAGGGGGGGAACCCTTAATTTTCCGTGTTATGGAAGCCCTTAAAACTGTTCCCGGCGATATCCGAATTCTTGCCTGCCCGGATGACTGCGTTCTTTCATTTAGTCCCCTGGCCGAAAAAATCGGTTTCAAACTTTGTACGGGCCCAAAAGAAGATGTCCTTGCCCGGTATTGTACTGCGATCCGCCGTTATTCCCCGGATTGGGTGATTAGGGCCACCGGGGATAACCCCTTTATTTTTGCCGATGCCGCCGAAACACTGACAGAAGAAACTATATTTTTGGACGCAGACTACGGAAGCTATACCGGACTCCCACTGGGAGCCGGTGTGGAATTGATCAGGGCCGAAGCGCTGATTCGGGCAGACAGGGAAGCAACAAAGCCGGAAGAACGGGAACATGTCACGCCCTATCTGTATAACCATGCAGATCTGTTCCGGCTCCACCGTCCCCTGGCGCCCCGGAAATGGCAGGCTTCCCTGGCTCCGAAGCTGCGGCTTACCATTGATACCCCGGAAGACTATGAATATGCCCAAAAGCTTTACCGGCAATTGAACGAAAAAGCGGCTGTAAAAACCCGCTATTTGGGAACAACAATTATAGGCGCCGGTTTATGAATTCGATTCTTGTTCTTCCGGCCTGTGAACAAGGCAGGGGAGGGGGCCATCTCTTCCGTTCAACTGCGCTGGTAAAGACGCTTCGCGGCGGAGGAGCAGAAGCATGGCTTTATTCCGAAAAGGTAACCCCAGGCGGAGAACTTTGGCTTCATAAAGACGAAATCCTCCAAAAAAACTGGACCCTCATAGTGCTGGATCGATTCCGCACGGAACCGGAAGAACTCAAACAGTGGATGACCCTGGGTCCGGTTCTGGGCATCGACGAAGGGCTTTCCCGGAATGACATTGATTTTTTGATTGATCTGCTGCCCGGCTTCCATTCAGGAAAAAATGCCAATATTTGCGCTCCCTTCTGGCTGCCCCTGCCAAAAAAAAGGCGGCCTGCGTTTCTAAAAGAAACGCCGGGGCTGTCCGAACAAGTTTTTCAAACTTTTCGGACACCGCCGTTAAAAATTTTGATTTCTTTCGGTGCCGAGGATGCCGCCGGGCTTACGGTAAATACGGCTTTAACCCTGCAAAACTGCACATCCGGAGATGTTTCCTTTACTGTAGTCTTGGGACCATTACGGAAAAATAACAATACTGACCGGAAAACTTTGGAACAAGCGGGCATTGCCGCAATTTTGGGAACCCACCCGGCCTGCGAAGATAGTTCCGGTTCTGTATTTGTTTTACAGGAAGTTCTTGCGGATTATGATCTGCTTATTACCCATTTTGGGATTACCGCCTTCGAAGCCCTTTATGCCAGGGTTCCGGTACTGCTTGTCAATCCCGGCACTTATCATGAAAGGCTTTCCCACCACGCAGGGCTTGCAACACTGGATTTTGCATCACGCAAAGAAAAAAAAGATAATAATGTTTTACTGGAACTCCTTGCCTGTTGTGCTGAAAAAAGCGAGGAAGCCGCCCGGCGCTGGGGTTTGGAAACCACCCCGGAAAAAACACTGGCGGAGCTGCTTCCGGAGGCAAAACCTGTTATTCATCGTAACTGCCCCCTCTGCGGCATCCGGACAATGCGGGTTGTAGGCCGCTACCCCGGCAGAACCTACCGGCTCTGTTCCTGCGGCATGATCAATATGAGCAGGCTTGGCCTGACTCCGGTGGAATATAACAGGAATTATTTTTTTGAGGAATATCAAAAACAGTACGGGAAAACCTACCTGGAAGATTTTACCCATATACAAAAAGCCGGAGAAAAACGGCTTCGATTTATCAACACCCTGCTGGATATAAAACAAAATTCACCTAATGTTACAAAACGCTTATTGGATATAGGCTGTGCCTACGGGCCTTTCCTTGTTGCCGCGAGAGAACAGGGTTTTGATGTTACCGGTACCGATCCGGCCCCCGATGCTGTCGAATATGTAAAAAAAACCCTAAAAATCAACGCAGTTCAGGGAATTTTTCCTGAATCCCAGGCTGAATTACTGACAGAACAAAAACAATTCGATGTAATTACCATGTGGTATGTCATTGAACACTTTGAAAACTCCGGTAATGCCCTGGAGGCGGTGAACGGCCTTCTTAAAATGGGAGGCGTTTTTGCATTCTCCACTCCTTCGTCAGCGGGAATTTCCCGCCGGAAAAATTTATATTCTTTTTTGGAGCAGAGCCCGGCAGATCATTGGTCCATATGGGATCCCCGGCGCACAGCCGCCATTCTTCGCCGCCATGGGTTTCTATTAAAAAAACGAGTAATCACCGGCCACCATCCGGAACGTTTCCCCAGGATTTTACCGGGCTTTGGGCAGTTGGCAGCCATGCGGTTATTTTGCCTGGTCATTAGCCGGATTTTCGGGCTGGGAGACACCTTTGAAGCATATGCCGTTAAAATGCGGGACATTTGTACCGGAGAAGTAAATGGCTAAGAAAAAAAAACGTATTTTAATCCTCGGCGCGGGAATTATGCAGGGGCCTGTTATTCACAACGCCAAATTGATGGGTCTGGAAACCATTGTTATTGATGGCGACCCCCTGGCGCCCCTGGTTTCCGAAGCAGACCGTTTTGAACAGGTGGATTTAAAAGATATACATACAATCGAAACCTTAGCCAAAAAACTTAAAATTGATGGTGGCCTGGACGGGGTGATTACTGCAGGAACCGACTTTTCCGCATCTGTAGCTTTTGCGGCAGAAAAATTAAATCTGCCCGGAATTTCCCACGAAACAGCCCTGGACGCTTCGGACAAGGAAAGGATGAGAAAACGGTTCAGGGAAGCAGGCCTTCCATCCCCGGCTTTTATGGTATTTTCCGGGGAAGCTGCCTCTATCGAATTACCTTTCCCCTACCCTGTGGTAGTTAAACCGGTGGACAATATGGGCTCCCGGGGCTGCCGTAGAGTAGAAAATAATGGGGAACTCCGGGATGCGGTGGAAACGGCCCTGCGCTTTTCACGTTCCGGCAGGGTAATTGTGGAAGAATATATGGAAGGGCCGGAATTTTCCGTAGATGCCCTTGTTTACCGGGGGGAGATAACAATCTGCGGCCTTGCGGACCGGCATATCTTTTTTCCCCCATATTTTATAGAAATGGGTCATACCATGCCCAGTTCAATTTCCTTAAAAGATCAAAAAAGTCTGCTTGATCTGTTTATCCGGGGGATAAAAAGCCTGAAAATCGATAATGGCGCCGCCAAAGGGGATATAAAACTGACTTCAAAAGGCCCCATGATTGGCGAGATAGCGGCACGGCTTTCGGGAGGGTTCATGTCCGGCTGGACCTACCCCTACGCATCAGGGATGAATCCCGCAAAGGGAGCTCTTTACATTGCCCTGGGGAAAAAACCCAAGGGGCTTAATCCGGGCAGGAACTGGACCAGCGCTGAACGGGCATTTATTTCCATTCCCGGCCTGGTCCGTTCCATCGAGGGGCTTGATACAGCCCGGAATGTTCCGGGGATCAAGGATCTTTTCCTTAGGACCGGACCGGGAAACCGTATTTCTTTTCCAGAAAACAATGTTTCCAAGGCGGGAAACCTTATCTCTGCGTCGGCGGACAGGCTGACAGCAGTACAAGCGGCGGAAAAAGCTGTTAAAATGGTTCTAATCCGTTTGGCTGCCCCGGATATGGAAACAGAAAAATTTCTTGCGGGGCCCATCGAAACAGTTCGTATTTTTCCGCCTCCTGCCTATGTTCTGGATGCTGGTTTGCTGGAACAACTTGCAAAAATTGCGCCTGGTACTGTCATGACAGCCGGTTCCATTGGCACTGTACGGGCAATTATTCCTTTTCCCGCTTTTACCGAATCAAATTTAACCGATTATATGGGAAGGAGTCTTAAAGAAACCATGGAAGCCGTAGAAAAGCTTAGCGGCCTGGAATTAAAGGAAAGGTACGGGAATTCATCCGGTAGTTCATTTGAGCCAATATTAGGTCGGGAATTTTGGACTGCCCTTATCCGGGGCGGGTATCAGGGAGCGGTTTATTATCTTGACAGCCAGTCTTTAAGCGAAGGGATACCATGAGATTAAGAATCGTCTTTGTTATTACATTGCTTTTTGTATTTTTTTCGTCGGCTCAGGCCCAGGATGGAAGAACTTACTCCGGCAAAAGTTTTTCTCTGGATGAAACTTTAAAAGAACTAGGTGTTACCCTGAGCTGGGATCCCCTTTTTGCTTCCGGCATATTATACAAAGGAGAAAATCGCCTGAAATTTTATTCAGGTTCTCCGGGAGAGCAGGGTTTAGTCCTGATTAACAGTCAGGAAATCATTTCAATAACTCTTCCGTATGTTGAAAAAGGAAATCTCCGTTTTCCCGAAGCATTTCTAAACACAGCAAAGGGGGCTTTTTTGCCCCCTGCTCCGGGATTGACTCCTGTTGACGACCATCATTTCCGTATTGCGGCTATTATTATCGATCCTGGTCATGGAGGCCGGGATCCGGGAGCCGAAGCGACCCACACTATAACAGGAAAAACTGTTAAATTACGAGAAAAAGATATAACCCTGTCGGTTGCATCTAAACTGTCTGCCTTCCTGAACGCCGCTTATCCGGGAAAAAAGATACTTCTTACCAGAACCGGAGACACCTACCCAAGCCTGGAAAGCAGGGTAAACATTGCAAATACGGTACCGCTTAAAGACAATGAAGCTATCATATACGTTTCAATCCATGCCAATGCATCCCGCAGCGTAAATGCCCGGGGTTATGAGGTCTGGTACCTGCCTCCGGAAACCGAGAGGGAACTTGTCGACCGGGAAAAATACGCAGGAATCAGCCATATCATAAATGATATGCTCCAGGCTGAATTTCTGTCCGAAAGTACACGGATTGGCCGATTTATTTTGAATCGTTTCAGGGAAGCCCTGGGAAGCCGTATTCCCTCCCGGGGGCTTAAGGCGGAAAATTTTTATGTTGTTCGGAATGCCCGTATGCCGGCGGTCCTTGTGGAACTGGGTTTTCTGTCAAATATCGAAGACGCAAAGCTCCTGATTGATGAAGAGTACTTGAAACTTTTTGCCGAATCGTTATATAAAGGAATCGCTGATTTTGTAACTGAATTTGAACGATCCGGAGGCTATACTGCCTCCAACCGGTAACAGCGAGTCGTTACCTGAAAATCGGGGGATCTTTGGTAAATTTTAGACAAATTCGCCGCTTCGCATATTTATCGGTTTTAATCGTATTTGCTTTTATTGAGATGAGCCGCTTAAACCTTTCCCGACGAACCTTCGAGTTTTTTTCCTATGACAATAACCGTTCCGTAGTGGAAGATCGTATGCTCCGTAGGACCGGTTCATTGGAGAAAGACATCAAATCCTATGTAGAGGAGTTAATTTTAGGCCCTGTTTCATTGGATCTGGTTCCGCTGGTGACCACCGGTACGAAGCTTGATTCTTTTATGTACAGGGACAGGACGGTATACGCCGATTTCTCCGGGGATGCTGCCTTTTCCGTCCAGGGGGGAAAGCCCCTTTTTGATAGTTTTTTAACCTTAAACCAGGGGATCAGACGTAATTTTAGGGCCGTAAAAGATGTAAAGCTCTTTGTCGGCGGAAATGAAGTTTTTTTCGGCGAATTTGAAAAATTCTTTAGGGCAGAATAACAGATTCTGCCGATAATCTATTGACAAACAATTTTGGATCATATATGCTATATGTATCTTTATAACTGGTTATGTAAAGGAGAATATGAATGAAACGGATATTCATTCTTGTAGTCGTCATGTTGGCGGCAGTAGGGTTATTTGCTGACGAAGCGGTACTTATTGATTTTACCAAGTTCGCAAGGGACATAATTCCCGCGCCTGGGCAGGATTCAGAAATGACCCAAAACAGGGCAACATTAATGGATTATGGCGCTAAAGCAGGTGCGAGTTTCACCCAAGAGCAAAAGGGAATGATGAGAACCTCTCTTGCCCTGAAGAACTGGACGGTCAGGCTTAATTCTTCCGCCAGGTCCTCCATTCGGGAAATCAACTCGTATGTAGATGAAGCTGAATCCAAGCTGTATGGAACTGTAATGGGCGTAAGGATTAGTTTCCCTACGGAACCCTGGAATTCCAATGCCTTTATCAAGCCTCCCTTTGAAATTCCTGCCTACGATTTTTCAACAATAAGCGATGCCGGGGAAGTCGCTGAACCTGAAAGCAGTGATTCTTCACAACGTTCCCGTTTTGAAGGAACTGCCGACGGCGACGTGGAAGGGGTCAAGCAGGCCTTTGGAGTAGTTAAAAATGTGGGTGCAATTAAACAAGTAGCCGTTCATGTATACGGCCTGAATTTTCCCCATAGCCTGTCAGTTATCCTTATCGACAACAACGGCAACGAAAAGATGTTCCATGTGGATTACCTGAATTTCGACGGCTGGCGTGATGTCATTTGGATCAATCCCGCATACATACAGGAAGTACGAAACCGGGAACTCCGGCTTGAGCCCCTGTATCCCACGGCAACCCCTTTTGTTAAATTTGGCGGTTTCCTAATTAAACGGGATGCAGATAAAATCGGCGGAGACTTTATTACCTATTTCCGGGATGTAAAGATCATCTACGACAAAGCTGTGCTTGATCCGGACAGGGACATCAACGACGAAGGTCTGTGGCATATTATAGGCCGGCGTGAGGATGCAAAGAAAAGGTGGGAAATGAGCCGTTTCGGCGAGAATCAGATTCTCCAGTATCTTGAACAGCAGAAAAAGGCCACCGAATCCGCTTTTACCCAATCGCCCTCAAAAGATGGCGGCACTAACTAGTACCGGGTATTAAACTTAATAAAGCTGTCTGGCCATTTTAAAAGTGGTCAGACAGCTTTTTTTATAATCTTATGAGTGACAAACCGGTCATGGCTTTCGAACTTCTTTCCCGGACTCAATTTTTTGAACAATATGAAAGATCAAGAATATCCAGGGATGGTATAACCAAAGAATTAATTGAAGCCGTGGAATCGGTGGTTCATGCCCTTCCTTCCCGTCCAACAGTAAAAGGCCGGGTTAAGGAATTTGACAGTTATTTTAAAAAATTACTTAATCTTCTGAAGGAAGATCCCGGCAAACAGCCGTTGATTACCGATTTAATCGCTTTTCGGGTTGTCTGTCCTTTTTTGGAAGACCAATCGGCGGTGGAAAAACTAATCAGGGATAACTTTGTTATTATCGAACTGGACCGGAAAGGAGCTCACTTTAGTTTTAAAGAATTTGGCTATGAATCGGTTCACCTTTTAATCGAAATACCGCAAAGCTTATTGACAAAATGGGGAGACTGCGGCGCAACGGCGGCAGAAATTCAGATCCGGACAATTCTACAGGATGCCTGGGCCGAAGTAGAACATGAACTGGTATACAAGGCTGAATTTACTCCTTTTGATGATCCCATGAAACGGCGTCTTGCGGCGGTAAATGCCAGCCTTTCTCTTGCAGACAATATATTCCAGGAAATTCGCAGCTACCAACGTCAACTTAACAGTGAATTGGACAAACGAAGATATTCATTTTTCCGAAAAATCGAAGAAGCCACCGATGGGATCCTCTTTTGCGAAAACCGGGACGGCGACAGACCTTCTGCGACTGAACCGGAACCCATTGCAGATAAACATGCTACAGTGGATGATCTTCTTCTGTATGCCCTTTCTGCCCACAATAAGAACCGGTTTAGCGATGCCATAGCCTATTATACCCGGATCCTTGAAATGAAAACGGATCCCATAACTCGTACCATGATCTACAAACATCGGGGTATGGCAAACTTTGCCCAATCCAGGTATGCCGATGCCATTACAGACTTTAGTAAATCCCTGGAAGCGGACGAAAGATCCTACAAAGCCGCATATTACCGGGGGGTAGTTAAGTCGGTACTACGGCAATATCAGGAAGCCATAGACGATTTTACACTGTCCCTCGAGATAAATCCCTACCAGCCCTTTACCCTCTACCGCCGGGGACAGGCATATTACCACCTGGAAGACTACCCCGCCGCGCTGGCGGATTGTGAAACATCTTTAGCCCTGGAACCGGATTCTCCCAGCGCCGGCCGCTTCCGTTCACTTCTTTTGGAAAAACTTAAAATGCTGGGATGAAAGTAGTGTTGACAAAAGCGGCGGATGAACCATTGACCCAAAACCCGAATTTTTGTATATTCAGTTTAGCCAGAATCTGGCGGTGACCGAAAAGTTTGAAAAACTTGCATGGTCAGCCAAGCAATGACCTTTAGGTCATTGCGAGTCTCCTTCGTCTAGGGGTTAGGACACGAGGTTTTCATCCTCGCAACGGGGGTTCGATTCCCCCAGGAGATGCGAAAAAAAAGAACCCTTCGGGGTTCTTTTTTTTCTTGGGAGTTTACTTCGCAAACTCCACGCATTAATCTTCGGGGTTCTTTTTTTCTTGGGAGTTTGCTTCGTAAACTCCACCCAAAAATGGTGGTCTATTCCGGCCCTTTTTTCATACTCAGCCATT
>JAIRRF010000034.1 GCA_031256115.1 Treponema sp. | reverse complement strand
CCCCCGGACCATAGTTTGTTTCCCTGGCTTTCATTTTTATCATATATAGTCATTGTGGCTTTTACTCCGGGGCCAAATAATATTATGTCCATGAACAATGCAAAAAATGTGGGCTTAAGGAAAGGAATCAAATTTAACTTTGGCATCTTTGCAGGATGTATTATTGTGATGAGCCTGTGTTTAGTATTTTCCAGTGTTCTGTATAATGTTGTTCCGAAGGTGCAGTTTCCCATGAAAATTGCCGGAGCGGCATATATGGTTTTTTTAATAATTAAAACAATTATTCCGCCGAAAGAACAAACAACAGCCAATACTAACGGAAGTTTTTTTATTGGGGTGGTATTGCAATTAATAAACCCCAAGGGGATCCTTTACGGAATAACGGCTATGTCATCGTTTATATTGCCCTATTATAAAGAAATTCCAATACTATTAATGTTTGTTATGCTATTGTCATTGGTGGGATTTTCAGCCACCGTATGCTGGGCATTATTTGGTTCATTGTTCAGTATAGTATTTAATAAACATAAAAAGGTATTGAATATTATTATGGCGGTATTGTTATTATATTGTGCAATATCATTGTTTATGTGAATACAGAGAATGTCCTTAAGGAGGCGGTTTGCAAATTATAGACGCTGCACAATATGATGATCACTGGATTGCAAAAAGCCGGTTTGAATCCGCCCGGGCTAGCGAATCAGACTCTGTAGATTCCACCGTCCGGGAAATTATTAAAGCTGTCCGCAGTGAAGGGGATGCGGCGCTCCGGCGTTATGCAAAAAAGTTTGACAAAACTTCCCCGGAACAACTTGAAGTTCCCATCGGTAAAGCAGAGACCGCATGGAAAGATTTGTCTATATCGGAAAAGGAAACCGCCGATGCACTGGAACTGGCGGCCCGCCATATTAAAAGCTTTGCGGAATTACAGCGAAAACAATTTACTGATTTTGAAACCGAAATGGACAAGGGACTTTATACCGGCCAGAAGGTTATCCCCGTGGAAAGGGCGGCGGTATATGTGCCCGCCGGCCGTTTCCCTCTCTTTTCTTCTGTATTGATGGGGGTGATCCCAGCCCTGGCAGCGGGAGTGGAAGAAATTATTCTGGCTTCGCCGCCCATGGAAGACGGTATTCCGGATCGGCGTATTCTGGCCGCCGCCGCTCTGGCCCTGAAGATCGGCGGTGGGACCGCATCGTGTTTACGTTTGTTTGCCATGGGCGGCGCCCAGGCTGTTGCCGCCCTGGCCCTGGGGACCGAAACGATTCCCAGAGCAAGCGTTATTGTGGGTCCCGGAAACAAATATGTGGCAGCGGCAAAACGAATGCTCTATGGTGAAGTAGGTATTGATTTTATCGCCGGTCCTACAGATGTACTGGTCATCATTGATAAAGATTCAATTGATGAAGAATCAATTGATAAAAATATAAATGACGGAAAACCAAACTTGGCGGAACTTGCCGCTACGGACATGCTGGCCCAGGCAGAACATGATCCCGATGCCCGTGCCAGGGCACTTGCACCCAACCGGTCAATGGCGGAAAAAATAGCGGCAGCTTTGGAAATACAGCTTGCCGCTTTACCCGATGAATCAAGATCAACGGCAGCTGCCTCACTGGACGCAGGAGGGCTTATCATAGTATACCGGACAAAAGAAGAGGCCATCCGTATCGCCAACATTATTGCTCCGGAACATCTTGAACTTTTTACGGAAAATCCCGGCCCCTGGGTTTCCGCTGAAATGCCGGGAGTTTACCTGAAAAATTATGGTTCCCTCTTTACCGGTTCTCTGGCTGCGGAAGTCCTGGGGGATTACAGTGCGGGAATTAACCACACCCTGCCTACTTCGGGGAGCGCCCGTTTTACCGGAGGGCTCTCGGTCCGGCATTTTCTTAAAACTGTTACCACCCTGCGTTGTTCCCCCGGAGCAGGCTTCGAAGCAGCCAGGCAGGCCGCGGAAATCCTTGGCCGGGCCGAAGGGCTGACGGCTCATTCCAGGGCGGCAATAGCCCGTCGTCAACAATAATGATTATTGGTTCAGAAAAAGATCACCGGAGCAGGGAGGGGGGCGCAATGGTCTACCCGGTTTATTCCCGGCGCTCCGGGGGGCTTTCAATTGGAATAAACCTTTTTCCGGACAATAAACATTGTTCTTTTGACTGTCCCTATTGCGAGATTTTCCCTTTTAAAACGGACATTATCTTTAATACAGAAACGATGCAAACCGCCCTTGCATCGGCTGTTCTTGAAGCACAACAAAACAGCATTCCCATAAAAGATATTTGCTTCTCCGGTAATGGAGAACCGACCATGTCGTCTCATTTTATGCAGGCTGTCACCGAAGCTGAATCCATCCGGGCCGGACTGGTTCCTGAAGCAAAGCTGGTAATAATTACCAACGGAACAGGGTTGCTTGACCGGCGGGTGTTTGAATTTTTAAATACCGCAGCCCTGTCCAATTTGGATCTTCATATATGGCTAAAACTTGATGCGGCCACAGAACCATGGTATCAACGTATAGATCGTTCGAATATTCCCCATGGGGAATTACTTTCCCGAATTAGGGATTTTGCCGCAACATTTTCACCCTTTACCATTCAAACCATGATCTGTAAAGTGAAAGGCGTTTTACCGCCGCCCGTAGAAAATACCGCCTGGGTTCAGTTTGTAACAGAGCTGGCTGTTATTTCAACGAAGAATGATTCAACGGAAGAATATATGAATTTGAGGGCCGTACAGATTTACGGCAAAGCCCGCCCCTCCCCGGAAGATCCACTGGCCGAAACTGTCCCGGCAGCGATCCTTAATGAACGGGCGGATCTGCTTAGGGTGGCTCTAAAAAAAAAGGAGATAACCACAGCGGTGGAAGTGTACGAGTAATAAAAACATGTTTTTTTGGATGCACAGAAGCCCGTTATTGTATTTTTCAGTTAAAAAGCTCTGGCTGTCCAGCATAATAGCTCCATGTGTCCATGAAAGTAGATCCAGCTTTCTGGCTTTTAACAGTTTTTTATAAATATGGAGCAAAAAAAGTTTTGCAGTGTTTTTGTGGAGGATAGTTAATTTGCAAAATTGAATAATTCGACAGCCTGGTTAGGTGAAGTGGTGGCTTTTGTTTGTATACTACACATTTATTTTTACATTACTTTTTTTATACCAAACAATATAGCAAACAGCCGTAAAAATATAAAACAGAGTAGCCCAGGTGAAAATATTTATCACATCTCCAAAATCCCCGTATTCAATATTAAACGGAATAAGGAAATAATTCGCAAAAAAATGTATCCACACTGGGATAATAAGATTCCTGCAACGGCTATAGCAAATACCGATAATGATTGAGATAGATATGCAAAAAGGTATATGCGAGAGGATATACTGAACTAATATGTTTCCGGTATATCCGGACAAAAACCACAACGGGGTATGCCAAAATGCCCAAATTATTCCTACAAATACAGATGACTTAATTACACTATACATTTTTTCCATGGATAGCTGCAAAAAACCGCGCCAACCGGATTCTTCGCCTGTCGCGCCTTGAAAAAGTGTCCAAACAAAGCCCATGCCCAGAGTTTTAAAAGACAAATCGAACAAGCTAAGTAATGAAACTTCTCTTGTAAGAGCCACAATACCTGATGCGCCAATAATAATTATCAATTGCACGAATGCAACAAAAAACATCATTTTCCAGTTCAGGCGTTCTTTAAAGGCATTTTCATAAAATTCCTTAATAGACCAGCCCGGGTATAATTTTTTGAATAAGAAAAACAATGCAAAAGTGGGAGTCCAAGAGCCTATAACTACACCAAATGGCATAATTTTTGCAAGGAATTCTTCCATGCCTAACGATAGCAATGTACCTATCGTAAGTACCAAAAACAACCAAAAAAATCCATAAGCGCATACAATGAATAAAATGTTTTGTTTTCTGTTTGCCATAATTTTCTTTACTTAATATTACCCTACATTATGTAACAATTTATAATGACTTTTTTTTACCAAAATGTCAATATTTTTCGGGATATTTTGTCGCTATTTTGCCTAACGTTCCGGTCGTAGCCTATCCGCTTCAGCGGCGTACAGTTACCGTCCTGTTGAATCTGTCGAAAATATACAGTTGCACATAACAATAGAGAAAAAGTTTGTAATTATTAATAACCCGTGATAGAATATTATTACTATGGCACG
>JAIRRF010000031.1 GCA_031256115.1 Treponema sp. | reverse complement strand
AACGATGATTGGCACTTCAGCTTCTCTTGCATGATTTATCGCTTCGACGGTCTGGGGCATTACTCCGTCATCGGCTGCCACAACAAGGATCACTATGTCGGTAACCTGAGCTCCCCGGGCCCTCATTCTGGTAAAGGCTTCATGACCCGGCGTATCAAGGAAAGCAATCTTTCCATGGGAGGTTTCCACCATATAGGCCCCAATGTGCTGGGTAATTCCCCCGAATTCTCCGGATACTACATCGGCGCTTCGGATGGCATCCAACAATTTGGTTTTCCCGTGATCAACATGGCCCATAACGGTAACAACCGGAGGACGGCTTTCCATGGTGCCGTCATCGTCGGTTCCTGTATCTATCAAGGTTTCATCATAAAGGCTGACAATTTTAACATCAGCCCCAAATTCCGAGGCCAGGATTGTCGCAGTTTCGGCATCGATCTGCTGATTTATGGTTACCATCATTCCCATGCTCATCAGTTTCTGAATCAGATCCGACGCTTTCAGGTTCATTTTTCGGGCCAACTCTGAAACGGAAATAACTTCCATAATATCAATAGACTTGGGAACGGGATTAACAACCTGGGTTATCTTTTTTTTGGTTTGAAGGAGTTTTTCCTCCATTTCCTGTTCTTTCCGCTGGTAAACGGTTTTTTTGGCCTTAAAGGATTTTTTTGCCTTGCCATCCGGAATGGGCGGAGCTTCTCCTCCGGTAAAACCGGGTTTGTTCCCACCCGGTCTTCCGCCGCTCCTTATGGGGAATCCAGGACTTTGACCGGCTGTTCCTGGCCGGGCAGTCCTGGTTAATGGAGGACGTCCACCGCCGGTACCCTGCCGGGGGGCAGAAGGACGGCTAATATTATTTTGGCGGTCCACAGGACGGCCCCCAACCCTGCCGGCTGTTCCGGCAGGACGTTGTCCGAAAGAAAAACCGCCTTGCCGGCCTGTCCCGCCTTCCGGACGGCTTTGAATAAGGTTATCAGGACGGCCAACGAGACGCCCTCCGACCCGCCCCGCTGCTCCTATGGGCCGCTGCCGGGGAATAAATTCCTGTTTTACTTTTTTCTCTTCTACTTCTTTTTCTAATTTGGTAATTTTATCATTATCCGGTTTTTGTTCCGGTTTTTGACCTAGTTCCCGGGAATGAACCGATACTACCTTGGGCTGGGAAGGTTTTTTAACAACAAGAGGCGCGGGGTTTTTCTTTTTTACAACTACAACCTTGCGCCGTTCTCCCTCTGCAACTTTTGGGGTTTCAGCCTCCGTTGTTTTTATTGATGCAGAATGTTTGATCAATTCAACCTTAGGTTTCTTTACGTCTTCCTTTTCTTCCATGGTTCACCTTATTCTTCTTCATACTCAAAACTTAAACCTATACCGCAATTTGGACAATTAGTCATATCCACAGTTATTTTTGCCCCGCATTCCGGACATTCATATTCTTCCGTTTCTTCCGTCGTCTCCTCTCCGGTTTCGTCTTCTTCTTCCTGAACTTCAGTAACGGATTCTTCAGACTCCGTGTCCTGATCTTCCACAATTTCAACAAATTCTTCTATAAGCCTGCGGAGTTCTTCGATATAAGCCGGATTAATTCCCTTAAGCGCTGACAGTTCATCATCAGAAAGGGCAAGAAAATCTTCGATAAATTCAATGTCATGCTCCAGAAATGCATCGGCGATTTCTCCGGTAATCCCCGGCAGTTCGGAAATACGGGAAATCTCTTCCGAATCACCAAAGAGTTCGGATACCGCCCGACGAGATTCAGAAGCAATATCCATTTCTTCAAATTGTGCATCAGTTTTAACATCGATGTTCCAATCCACCAGCCGGTTAGCCAGCCGGACATTAAGACCTTGTTTTCCTATAGCCAGGGAAAGCTGAGTTTCCATTACTACAGCCAAAGCCTGGTGTTTCCCCTCATCCAAGATGATAACGTCCCTGACTTCCGCAGGGGAAAGGGCATTTTTGATAAAGCGTCTGGGATCCGGATCGTATTTAAGTATATCGACCTTTTCCCCTTCCAATTCCCGAATTACCGCCTGGATCCTTACCCCTTTTAGGCCTACACAGGCACCTACAGGATCCACATCTTCCCGGATGGAGTATACCGCCAGTTTTGTGCGATACCCCGCTTCCCGGACAATCTTGTGGATCTCCACGGTTTTATCGTAGATCTCCGGCACTTCCAGTTCAAAAATCGCCCGGACAAAATCCGTGTGAGTCCGGGATAGAACCACCTGCAGACCCGCCGGGGTCTTGTTTACTTCGGTAATCAACGCTTTTATCCGGTCATTTACATGGTACAATTCCCGGGGAGACTGGTATTTTTTGGGAAGTATCCCTTCCACCTTCCCCAGGTCAACATAAATTGTTCCGTTCCGCTCCCGCTGGTAATAACCTATTATTATTTCTCCCACTTTATCCTTGAATTCCGAATAAAGGCTGTCTTTTTGTATTTCTCTGATTGTTTGATGAGCGGTTTGTTTAGCGCTTTGAACCGCGATACGATCAAAATCTTTTGGGTCTATTTCCAGTAATATTTCGTCCCCAAGTTCGGCATCGGGGTTAAGTTCCCTGGCCTCTTCCAAATCAATTTCAGCAACCGGATCGTATACTCCGTCTACTATTTTTTTCTGTGCATAAATCGAGACTACCCTGTTATCATCATTAAAACGTACAATGGCATTGTCCGCGTTTCCAAAACAGCGTTTATAGGCCGATAAAAGCGTGTTTTCTATTGTTTTAAGGATCAGCTCCTCGGAAATACCTTTATCCTGTATAAGCTGACGGATTGCTTCCGACATATCCGTTGCCATTCTTAACCTCCAAGCCTTGCCTTAGCTATTACTTTATAGTCCAATTTTTTTATCCCTTCCTCTGTTTCCAGCAGAATTTTGTCTTCCTCCGAACCACGAAGCACACCCTGCACCCAGGAATCGGCCCCGGTGATCCAGCATTTTACCGTTTTACCGGTATAATGACGGAATTCCGCTCCATCCTTAATAAGCCGGTCAATACCGGGGGATGAAAGTTCCAGATAAATCTCTTTTCCCTCCAGAGCCAGTTCCAGCCTTGGAAGAACTGCCCTGTGAATCCGGGAAAGTTCTCCGGTTCCGATATTGCCTGGGCCGTTGATGACCAGCCTAACCTGGGCCGAATCAGCCTTCCTCCCTCTCCGGTATAAGGAAAGTTCCACAATGGCAAAACCCAGACCTCCAACAACCGGCTCCAGTTCCTGAATCAGGGCTTTTGTATCCCTGTCCGGCTCTCTGGCTTTGTATACCACCTTCCTTAAACTCCAACCACAAAAAATGGGGTCGTCTGACGACCCCA